>JAGBUF010000135.1 GCA_017630975.1 Paraprevotella sp.
ACCCCAATATTACCTTTTTGCATAATGATTATTATTTATGTTGTTATTGTTTCTTTTCAATGATGATTCTCTCGTTCTCTTCTGCCTTTGCAATTAATCTGTCATGGGTGCTTATTTCATTGTTGACCATCAAGTCGCATATGGTGTCCTCTAAATAGGATTGAATGGCTCTTTTTAATGGTCTTGCTCCATATTGGATATCATATCCTTTTTGAGATAATAATACTTTTGCACTATCATCAATAGTTAAATCATATCCGAGTTCGTTTACTCGTTTGATAACTGGTTGTAGTTCTATATCAACTATCCGTTTGATATCATCCTCCTTCAATTGGTCAAAATGGATGATATCATCGAGTCTGTTGATGAATTCAGGCGCAAATTGTTTGTGAAGAGATTTTTCAATCAACGATCTGCTGTGTTTCTTATCTGCTTGTGCATTATGTACAGAGTTGAAACCAATTCCGTTACCAAACTCTTTGAGTTGTTTTGTTCCGCAGTTGGATGTCATGATGATGACTGTATTATTGAAGTTTACTGTAACACCATTGCTATCAGTCAGACGGCCCTCATCCATTACCTGTAAAAGGATATTGAAAACATCAGCATGAGCTTTTTCTAATTCATCCAACAAGATGATAGAGTAGGGTTTACGTCTGACTTTTTCAGTTAATTGACCTCCTTCATCGTGGCCAATGTATCCCGGAGGTGCTCCCACCATTCTGCTCACGGTGTGCTTTTCCATGTATTCACTCATATCTATTCTGATGAGTGCATCCTTGCTTCCAAAAAGATATTCTGCTAATTTTTTTGCCAAATAAGTCTTTCCTACACCTGTTGGACCTACAAACAAGAATGTACCTATGGGTTTGTTAGGGTCTTTTAATCCCATTCTACCTCGTTGAATGGATCTAACTAATTTTTCAATAGCTTCATCCTGCCCAATAATTTCGTTTTTAAGTTTGGGACTCATGGAACGAAGTCTTTCACCTTCAGATTCGCTCATGCGCTGCACCGGGATACCGGTCATTAATGATACGACTTCTGCTATTTGTTCTTCATCAACTTTCGATCTAATTTGACTCACTTCCTTTTCCCAAGCCTCTTTCATTTGATTGTATTCCTCTTGTAGATTGGCTTCTTGGTCTCTATAGTCCGCAGCCAACAAGTAATCGCCATTTTTTACAGCCTCGTTTTTCAACGTTGTAGCTGTCTCTATCTTTTGTTCTTGTTCTTCCATTTCCTTAGAAATTGGGAGATGATTGATATGTATTCGAGATCCGGCTTCGTCCATAACATCTATGGCTTTGTCGGGAAATGTCCTGTCACAAAGATATCGTTCTGCCAATCTAACACATGCTCTGATTGCTTCATCAGAATAGGTGACATTGTGATGCTCTTCGTATCTGTCCTTAATGTTTTCAAGGATTTTAATGGTTTCGTCAAACGTCGTCGGGACTATCATTACTTTTTGGAAACGTCTATCTAATGCTCCATCCTTTTCAATCGTTTTTCTGAATTCGTCAGTTGTGGTAGCACCGATACATTGCATTTCACCCCTTGCCAAAGCAGGCTTTAGCATATTGGCTGCATCCATACTTCCGGGAGTAGAGCCTGCGCCGATAATGGTGTGTATCTCGTCAATAAAAAGAATAACATCTGGGTTTTTCTTGAGTTCAGTCAGGATGTTTTGTATCCTTTCTTCAAATTGACCTCTAAATTTAGTACCAGCCACCACTGCTGCCATGTCTAAAGCGATGATGCGCTTATTGAATAGAGTGCGAGAAACTTTCTTTTGTGTGATTCTTAGAGCCAATCCTTCGACTATTGCTGATTTTCCTACTCCCGGTTCACCAATGAGAATTGGGTTGTTCTTTTTTCTTCTACTTAAAATCTGAGAAACACGTTCAATTTCTTTTTCGCGCCCTACAATAGGATCTAATATTCCATCTTTTGCTGCACGAGTTAAGTCAGTACCGAACTTATCCAAAAACGGGGTGTTGTTGGCTGATTTCTTTTGATGATTTATAGTTTTTGTTGTAGATGACTCTCCATTCCTGTTGGCAGAAGTGGAGAAATCGTTCAAGTCGTTCTCGTCTTCTTCATCAGCGAATTCAAATCCTGCTATGAATGGTGATTCCTCCGATTTCAATAATTTGTTTTGCTGTCGGATATCTGTCGTATCGTTGTCGTAATATTTGTAGGCCATTTATTTATTTTTTATGGTACATTGTTTATATTACAAAGGATGTGCCAAAACAGGTATTTTTTATTTAAAAAAGTTGTTTTTCACCTTCATTTCATCATATTTATAAGTTGTGTTTAGGCGTAAAGTACGTGCAGGTCGTAAAACCTGAAAACTATATGTGTAAAATGATTAAAAGTGTTGCAAATCTTTGGTTATCTATGCAAAAAACAGTAACTTTACATGATTTTTGAAGTAAATAATATATAATATAACAAACAATGTTTGATCAAGACAGAATTATAAAAGTGAACATAGAGTCTGAAATGCGAAAATCGTATATCGATTACTCTATGTCCGTTATTGTTTCAAGAGCTTTACCTGATGTACGTGATGGTTTTAAACCCGTACATCGCCGTATTCTTTATGGTATGAAAGAATTGGGTAATACCCATGACAAACCGCATAAGAAATGTGCTCGTGTAGTCGGTGAAGTATTAGGTAAATACCATCCACATGGCGATAGCTCCGTGTATGGTGCTTTGGTACGTATGGCCCAAGAATGGAATATGCGTTATACTTTAGTCGATGGACAAGGAAACTTTGGTTCGGTCGATGGTGATGGTGCTGCTGCCATGCGTTATACGGAATCAAGATTACAGTTGATGGGTGAGGCCATGATGGAAGATCTTGATAAAGAAACTGTTGATATGGCAGACAACTTCGATGGAACTCTTAAAGAGCCGAAGGTAATGCCTACAAGAATTCCGAATCTGTTGGTGAATGGTGCCAGCGGTATTGCCGTGGGTATGGCAACCAATATTCCAACACATAATTTAGGTGAAGTTATTGATGCTTGTGTTGCTTATATCGACAATAGAGAAATTGATGTTGATGGATTGATGCAATATGTAAAAGCGCCGGACTTCCCAACAGGAGGATTTATATATGGAATGCAAGGTGTTCGTGATGCTTATGAAACTGGTCGCGGACGCATCATCATGAGAGCTCGCGCAGAAATTGAAACGGGCGAAAATCATGACAAGATTGTTGTTACAGAAATTCCATATGGTGTCAACAAGGCAGAACTTATTAAACAGATTGCTGATATGGTTAATGACAAAAGAATTGACGGTATCAGCAATGCCAATGATGAGTCAGACCGCGAAGGTATGCGCATTGTTATTGATATTAAACGTGATGCCAATGCGAATGTCGTTTTAAATAAATTATTTAAGATGACACCACTGCAAACCAGTTTCAGTGTAAACTGTATAGCTTTGGTAAAAGGTAGACCGCAGCTCCTCACTTTGAAAGATTGTATATCCAACTTTGTTGAACATCGTCATGACGTTGTGTTACGTAGAACTCGTTATGAGTTACGAAAGGCAGAAGAGCGTGCACATATATTGCAGGGTTTGATTATCGCTAGCGACAATATTGACGAAGTAGTACATATCATTAGAAGTTCACAAAATCCTCAGTTGGCAATAGAAGGTTTGATGAATCGATTTGGATTGGATGAAATTCAAGCTAAGGCTATTGTTGAGATGCGTTTGCGCCAATTGACCAACCTCATGCAAGAGCAGTTGCGTAATGAGTACGATGAATTGTTGAAGCAAATTGAATACTTCAAGCAAATATTGAGCGATGAAAGCCTTTGTATGAAAGTAATTAAGGATGAACTTAATGAAATTAAAGATAAATATGGTGATGAGCGTCGTTCAGAGATAGTTTATTCAAGCGAAGAATTCAATCCTGAAGATTTCTATGCTGATGACGAGATGGTAATTACGATCAGTCATATGGGATATATCAAACGTACTCCTTTGGCTGAATTCAGAGCGCAAGCACGTGGTGGAGTAGGAAGTAAAGGCACTAGTACACGCGACACAGATTTTGTAGAGTATATTTATCCAGCTACAATGCATAATACAATGCTATTCTTTACACAAAAAGGACGTTGCTTCTGGATGAAGGTATATGAAATACCTGAAGGTGCAAAGAATGCGAAAGGACGTGCTATTCAGAACATGCTTAACATAGATTCAGACGATGCAATTAACGCATGTTTGAGAATTAAGAACCTTAGTGATGCAGAGTTCTGTCAATCACATTATGTTGTGTTCTGTACCAAGAATGGTATCATCAAGAAAACTTGTTTAGCTGATTATTCACGTCCAAGAGCAAATGGTGTTAATGCCATCAATATCCGTGAGGACGACCGCGTGGTTGCTGTTCGATTGACCAATGGTGAAAA
>JAGBUF010000020.1 GCA_017630975.1 Paraprevotella sp.
ACATCCCATCACAATTACAAAAAATAAATTGGTTAGAGATAGAGGAACCCACTCACCTGAATATTTATTTTGATGCACAAGGTAAAATCAACTATTTGACGATAAAAGAAGGATTGACCATTACTTTCCCTGAATACATTACATTGGAGACATACGATGGCGACTTTTATCATGTAGAAGGCCACAATATCATTGTTACCCAAGATAAACAATTCGATGCATCAGGTGCAAAAATTGATTTCAATATTGTAAAAATAGACTTCACTCATCAATCTGTAAATAAAGATTTCTTTAAGCCTTCAACTGATCCGAAAGATTTGAACAATACAGGTGTTTTGGATTTGGATGTCATACTTAACGTAAGAGGTGAGATTGCCGCCAAATCAGAAGATTTCCAAAGCGATGTTTTGACAGGAGACGCAACCATAGGAGCAAAAATATCTTTTGATGATGCTATTGTAAAAAGAGGTAGCGTTCAAATTGTTCCAAACTTCAACGTAGATGTTCAGGAAGTAGACTTTGTAGATGTTCCCGACTTTTTAGATGATGAAGACACCAATATTGACTTGTACGACCCACATATATTCCTGTATGTCAACAATCCTTCTCCAATAGGTGTAAACATCACAGCAGACTTGGTCGCTTTGGATGAATACGGAAACACCATATTTACACATAACGGGAATGAAGCAAGAATCCATGTCGGCAACAGTAACTACGATGCTGCAAATGCTCTTTATATTCCTGCAGAAAAAGAAGTTGTATTTGCCATTTCACGCAGAGACCACACCTACGGACCGGACACTGTCGCCATTGTTATCAACAATATCAACGATTTGGTAGAAAAAATTCCTGCTAAAATCTCTGTACAGAATGTGGAATCAAGTGTACCACCAATTGATTATATCATTGAATTAGGAAAACGACACACAGTCACAGCCGGATATGAATTTATAACTCCATTGGCATTCGGCGATCACCTGAACTTTGTATATAAGGACAATGTTGAAGGATGGAATGAAGATTTGGAAGACATACAAATCAAATGCGTAGAAGTTGAAATGACTACTATCAACGAAATTCCAATGGAAATGAGTTTGGAAGCCCATGCCGTCAACAACTACGGAAATGAAATCAGCAATGTAACAGTAAACGCATTGGGTAAAATCAATGCAGGTAAAAAAGGACAACCCGCAGAAGGCACCATCAAACTAACCTTCTATTCAGCTGATGGAAAAATTGACCATCTCGATGGAATCAACTTTGTCATTACCGGAAAATCACCGGTAACAACAGCCGGCACACCGCTTAACGAGAACCAGACACTGCAATTGACCAATATGAAACTACGCATTAAAGAAGGCGTAACAATGGATCTTAATTAATTCATCCCTAAATTTGAGAAAAATGAAAACAAATATAAAATCATTCGTTATGGCGGTTATCATAGGTTGTTCAGCATTACCTATAATCGCACAAAATCAATTACACAGCTCATACTTTACAGAAGGTAGCAGCTATCGCCATCAACTCAACCCGGCATTCGCTCCGAACAGAGGATATTTCAGTATGCCCTTTTTAGGCAACTTAAATTTCGGTATGCAATCTACCATTGGATTGTCCAACTTTATATATAAGACTGAAAACGGAGGTTTAACCACCTTCATGAACAGCAACATCAGCGCACAAGAATTCTTGGGCGGTCTGAAAGAGCGAAACCGAATCAACATGAATTTTGACATGAACATTCTTTCATTCGGATTCAGAGGTTTCGGCGGATACAACACCTTTACAGTAAACCTACGCAACAATATAAGAATGAATCTCCCAAAAGACATGTTTGCTTTCATGAAGGAAGGTATGTCATCTGAACGTACAGTCTACGAATTGGACAACATGGGAATGAATATGAGTTCGTTCGCAGAAGTTGGATTAGGACACACGCACCGCATTAACGACAACTGGGTAGTTGGTGGAAAACTCAAGGTTTTATTGGGATTAGCTCAAGTGGACATGAAGATTGACCACATGAAAATGACCTTATCAGAAAATGAATGGGCTATCGAAGGAGCAGGCGAAATGAACATTGCCGTCAACGACCTTGACATCCCGACTAAGGCTGAAACCGGAGAAGAAATAAACAACAATGAAATCGCATGGGATGAAATAGAAATGAACAGTTTCGGATTGGGAGGAATAGGTGCAACACTTGACCTCGGTGTAACCTGGAAAGTGATTGAAGACCTGGAAGTTTCTGCCGCTATTCTGGACCTCGGTTTCATCAAGTGGAAAAACAACACCACAGGTCGTATGGGAATGGAACCATGGAGCTTTAAAGGCTTTAATGACATAGCCATTAACCCTGATGAAAATAGTTCAAATCAAAATGATATAGAGGATCAATTGGAAGATATGGGTGATGATTTGGAAGAATGTATAAATTTTGGAAAAGTAGGAGAAACCGGAACCAGATCTACTATGTTAGGCGCCACGCTGAATTTGGGCGCACAGTACACACTACCTATGTACAAAGGTCTTAGATTTGGATTCTTATCATCCACATACATCAATGGAGCCTACTCATGGTCTGAAGGACGTTTTTCTGCCAACATAGTACCATGTAAATGGTTTGATGCTTCGGTCAACTACTCCATTTCATCATTTGGTTCTTCATTAGGTTGGCTGATTAGTTTACATCCGAAAGGTTTTGGTTTGTACATTGGGTCTGACTACCAATTCTTCAAGGTAACTCCTCAATTTGTACCGGTCAACCACGTCAATGCAAACATCAACCTCGGTATTACATTCCCTTTGGGTAAATATAAAAAGATTTGATCATAAGCACATATAAAACAATGTCCCTGATACACGTGTATCGGGGACATTGTGTATAAGACATTATCTATCAGTCATTATAGAACTCTTACATAAATACGTGCATCCATATATTCATCAGTAGAAGTCCTGAGCCACTCATTTATTGTTGACTGATGTACAAAACCGCACCTTTGAAATAATCGACAAGCCTTTTCATTTGACTCTGCGGCAAAAGCATATATTTGATGCAAAAACATAAAATCCCTTGCATAAGCACATATCAAATGGAGAGTTTCTTGCGCCAACCCCTGTCCCTGAAATTCAGGGAATATAAATATACCCAATTCTGCTCTCATGTGTCGCGGTGTAAAATTGACCAAATCCACACAACCGACAACATGCTCAGTATCTTTATCCACAGCCACTAATCTCAACTGGCCATCCGCATAAAGATCACTATGATTCTCGGCAATATATTGTTTTAAAACATACTTAGAATAAGGAACATTAGAATTGCCATACTGCCACAATTCATCATTATTCTCTACTTTATACAACCAATCGAGATCCTCTGGTTCTAATGCACGCAATCTTATTCTATCGCTTTCAAACATCATCACTAACAAAAAACATTATTTATCGTTATTATCTTTTGCGTTTCCTTTGAGAACGTAGCAAGGCGAATATCACTCGACATGCCACTACGGCTCATGATAGTTAATATTTGAGCATAACTATAAGCAGACGTGTCATACACAACATAATCGCATTTTTCTGTATCAACAGAAGTATCCAAATGACCATCGGGCAACAATGATTCACTTGCATTCATAAAATGCATACGTAATCCATTATCAACCGCAATTTTACATGCCATTGCAATACTTTCATTATTCCCCAAAAAAAGATAGGTTTTATCATTCTCTTTTTCCCTATTGAAACCTATCAACTTATAGCATTTTTCTCGCTGGCGAAGACAATAATCCAGTATACCACGTATTACAACTGCTGAACGAATAAGCGGGGATAACCACTTATGTGAACTGGAATAATGCTTATCAAAAAAAATCAACATCGCATTATAGAATACATGTACGTAACGGAAAGAACTTTTATGCGTACTTTCACCTTTATAATGCAGAATACGTGTCGGCAAATAATAATTTTTAAAGCCTCCCTTCAACAAACGATAAGACAAATCTATATCTTCTCCATACATAAAGAAGTCTTCGTCTAACAGCCCCACTTTATTCAACGCAGATCGGCGTAACATATTAAATGCACCGGATATCACTTCTATTTCGTTTATGTCATTGATATCAAGGTAACGCATATAATATTTGCCCAATTTACGAGAATGGGGAAAAAGAGCACACAATCCCGTCATCTTACAGAATGATGTGAATGGACTGGGCAACCCTCTGCGTGACTCCCATGCAAAACCACCGTTATCTTTCAACATGGCTACTCCGGTTGCTCCTGCTTCCGGGTGTGAATCAAGAAAATCAATACAATTCAACAAAGTGTCCTCTCCCACTATCGTATCAGGATTCAACAATAATACATACTCACCATTTGATTGATTTATTGCGATATTGTTTGCCTTGGAAAAGCCTAAATTTGTTTGGTTCTGTATAAATCTGATTTCAGGGAATCGCGGAACAATATAATCTGCCGTACCATCTGTCGAAGCATTATCTACAACAATAATTTCTCTTTCAAAACCACCCTTAGC
>JAGBUF010000136.1 GCA_017630975.1 Paraprevotella sp.
TCAATGGTCGTTCCTGTGTACACCATCGATAGTCGTTTGTTCCGAAAATTTGAATTGCAACAAGGTGAGAACAAATTTTGGTTGCCACAAGGAATGTATGTCATCGACGGTAGGAAGATCATGATACGATGAGATAAATATTGGAATGTTTTTTTAAAAAAACTGATATAAATCAGAAAAAAGGAGATTTTGTCAACTTTTTTCTGATTTATTTTCTTTTTATTCCGCTAATCTTTTTCCTTTGTATGTAGTTGACTTAATTCAAATCATTATGAAAAAGTATTTCATTTTAACCATTTGCACCTATTTTTCGTGCTTGTTTCCGCTTGTAGCGCAAAACTACAAGGCATTGCAGTTTACGACGACTTCAAAAGCAGTGTGGCAAGGTAAGAGAGTTCCTGTGAGTTCTACCGTAGTTGGTACGCCACAAGTGGTGTACAAATCCGATGATGTGGAAAGTACGTTCCAAGCATGGGGAACATGTTTCAATGAATTGGATTGGCATGCGTTGGCGCGCATTCCGGTTGAGGCTCAGGAACGTTTCTTTATAGATATGTTTTCACCTACGGGTGATTTACGTTTTGCTTTGGGGCGTATTCCGGTAGGTGCGAGCGATTATGCCGGTCAAGCCAATTTTTACGATTTGTATCATGAGCGTGAGGAAGGTATAGATTTGGCAGGTTCTTGGTACAGTTGTGATGAAATGCCGAAGGGAGAGACGGACTTCCAGATGGAGCATTTCACTATAGAACGTGACAAACAGTTCATCATTCCCTTTATCAAAAAGGCACAAGAACAAAATCCAAATATGAAGTTTTGGGCATCACCATGGAGCCCGCCACAATGGATGAAGCACAGTCATCATTATTCCAACCGTGCCGGTTATGGTAATGGTTTGGATACCACCTATCCTACCTATATCTCTACCCAGTTCATTATGGAAGAGGATTACTTGAATGCCTATGCCCTTTATTTCAGTAAATTCATAAATGCGTATGGAGAAGAAGGTATTCCGGTGACAGGATTGTGCTATCAAAATGAGGCTTATACTTGTAACTATTATCCCAATACATCTTGGGAGGCTTTGTCTACAGCCCGTTTCAATGCAGATTATCTGATACCATACATGCGTGAGCATCATCCAGGAGTGAAGGTGTGGTTGGGTACGATGAATACGGCTGCCGTTGAGGATGTATATGAAGTGGTGTTGAACTATGAGAGTAAACATGCTGATTATGCCGGCAAGAAATTGTCCGAAATGTTCGATGGTATTGCTTTCCAATGGGAAGGACGTAATGCAATAGGAACCATGCGCGAACGTTATCCCGACCTTGAGTTTATCCAATCAGAAAGCGAATGTGGTGGCGGAACTTTCGATTGGGCAGCAGGTACACACACGTTTGAGCTGATTCATCATTATCTGAACAATGGTTGCGTGACTTATACCAATTGGAACTCTATTCTTGGAGGAAACGGTCGTGGTCCGTTTATGAATTGGTGGCAAAATGCTTTGTTACATCTTGACTTGAATAAGAATGTAGCGTATTACACGCCTGAGTACTATGCTTACAAACATTATAGTCATTTCATTGGCGACGGTACGCAGATTTTGAATAAAACCAGTCATCAACCGCTTGTTTTGGCGGCTCGTCAACCCAATGGAACGTATATTGTTGTGGCAGGAAATGATACAAACAATGATAAATCATTCACGGTGGCAATAGATAATGATAAGTACTTGACGTTGAACTTACCTGCGGCTAGTTATAATACCTTTGTGGTGGGAGAGGAGGATGTAGTAGATTCTATTGCAACGGCAGAGGGCATTGTTACTGCTGTTCAAGAAGTAACAGACTGCACCGATTTTATCATCAATCCTACTATTGCTTCGTTAGGTGGTTGGACAAAGAATAACGTTGCAGTTTCTGAAGATTATCGTGCGATGGTGGTATTGGGACAACAGGCGCTCAATAGCATGTCAGCGGATTTTACTTCTATGGACAATTATCAGGAAATCAAGGGGCTCCCTGCCGGAGAATATTATGCCACATGTATTTCGGTGTGCGGTGAAGGTAATATCAACGACCAACATCTGTACTTGTCTTTATATGAGGCGGACGGCACATTTGTAAAAACAGTCGTATCGCCGGTGAAGCAGAATGATTCGTGGGATGTGTTGTCGTGGGAACTTCAGACGACGGAACCGATTGAACTTACCGAAGGTCAATATCTCCGTCTTGGTTATGCATCAACTTCCGGAGGTGGAACAAAGGGTTGGTATGCA
>JAGBUF010000137.1 GCA_017630975.1 Paraprevotella sp.
CCGGTCTTCTCGGCAGCTTTCGTCAATGCACTGATTGTATTAGGAAGTTTGGACTTATTCTCTTCCCAATCACCCAAACCGCCAAATGGATTATTTCGCGGATATTTGTTTCCAAACCAACCATCATCCAATAGAAACATATCAGCTCCCATCTGTTTGGTATCTTCAATAACCGATATCAGTTTCTCCTCATCAAATGCAAATCCTGTACTTTCCCAATTATTGAGCAATGTCATACGGTCACCCATACCATCCTTCAACTGATAACGGCGTGCCCAATCGTGTAGATTCCTGCTGGCCTGAGATGTCCCATTATGACTGAGTGTAAATATGAACTCAGGTGTCTTGAATATCTTCCCTTTCTCCAACTGATAATCTGAAGCATAAGAATTAATCCCTGGTACCAATCTCAACGTATTTGTATTGTCTACCTCAAATGTCAAACTGAAATTACCAGTCCATCCGATAGTGCCCAACATTACAGTACCCATTGACTCATGAGGCTTACTATCCAATCCCAATTCAAAGAACGGTTCTGCATGGATAGCAGCACGTGATCCTAATTTGGTATCAACAATATATTTCCCAGTAGTCAGTTGGCGGCACTCTGGTTGACCCTCACGAGCCCAGTCACTGTGATAATTGGTCACGAAGTATTGATTCGCATTCAAATAAATCAATGAACTCGCATACCTCCATAAGGTAATCGGCTTTTTCTCGTTGTGACTGATTTCCGACCAAACCTTCACAACATTTTCTTTTGTATAAGCCAAATAGTGTAATGTTACATGCACATCATACACATCATCAGCCAAACGGATGATGGTTTCTGTTCCTCCTTCCACCATTTTCTGTTCATGACTTTTATAATATAGATAGGTAGTCCGATTCCCGTCAGCATGAGTTACTGCCAATGCCGGTTCAAAATAATCTTCTCCACCGGATCCCGGATAAACTTCATATCCTCTTTGGGCAATACTACCATCCGATCCTGCATACGCATGCCAAGGCAACATAGCCGCTTCCCCTTCATACAACAATGGAGTCCCGAAATATACTTGATACAAACGACCTTTAGGGCTGACTGCCAAACGAAGTTCCATTTGTTCAGTAGCAATAGAGATTCCTGTCTGACCATATAGGATACAGGCAAACATACACAACCATGCCCCTACAATAAAATGTTTCATATGCTCAAACCTTTCAATTAATCCATGTGGAAAACTTCAGGAAGAGGAATCGTTACCGGAGAATTGTCCGGATTCACTTCCATAATATCAGCCATATAGTCCCACCACTTCTGAACTATAGGATTATCTCCCATATCTTGTGATGAACCTTCACCATTAGTCTTCTGACAAGCAAACAGAATATTGGTATCTTTGTCCCAATAGATGGAGTAATCATATACACCACCATCCGACAACATTTGTTTCAATTCAGGCCATATTTCAGCATGTCTCTTTTCATACTCCTTTTCAAAACCCGGTTTCAAGAACATTTTAAATGCTTCACGTTTCATAATTGTATGTTTATAGATTAAATTTATCTTACTTCATGGAAGATGGGCGCATCCGTCTTCTGTTCTGTAGCATAGAACTGTACTGCACTGTCATTCATCTTCGGATATTGTTTCTTTAATAAATGCATCATCTCTGCACCGGCCCATATAACAGGTCCATAACCATGAGCTGCATACACATTGACAGGCCGATAATAATAGAATGCCGGATCAAAAGCCATGCCTGTTCCTACACAAGTACCTTCCACTTGTCCCTTTTCATTGATTTGGGTGGTGATCGCATTCCATCCTAAAGTAACCACAGGACCATATGCCAAGGCATCAATCCAACCTTTATTGATAGCATGAGCCATACAATATACATAAATGGCAGTAGCCGATGTTTCCAAATAAGAATCCGTACGGTCAAGCAACTGATGCCACAAACCTTCACCACTTTGACATGCCGCCAATCCTCGGACATGAGCACGGAACAATTCCATAATCTTATC
>JAGBUF010000138.1 GCA_017630975.1 Paraprevotella sp.
CAATTGCCGTCTATGTAGAAAATGGAGGATGGGGAACCGATTATGGTGTGCCGCTCGGTTCGTTGATGATAGAACAATACTTGAACGGGAAGTTGTCGCCAGCGAGTGAGGAGAAGGCAAAAGTATATCAAAACAAACGCATCAGATATGGAAATACGACGAGGTAACAAGTTAAAAGGAGTTTGGAGTTCATTGGATTGGTGGACGATACTTATCTATGCGGTATTGCTTGCTTTCGGATGGCTCAGTATTTGTGGTGCAAGCTACGATTTTGGGATGGAGGGTAATTTCTTTTCGTTAGATACCCGCTCAGGAATGCAGGTCGTATGGATTGCCTCTTCGTTTGGTATCGGTTTTATCATATTGATGCTTGACGACAAACTTTATGAGAGCTTAGCCTTTATTATTTATATCTTTTTTTTGGTATTATTGTTTATAACGCCTTTTTTGGCGCGTGATATCAAAGGCTCTATGTCATGGATAAAAATCGGTCCTTTCAGTTTTCAAGCGGCAGAATTTGCGAAGTGTGCTACCGCTTTAGCATTGGCTAAATATATGTCTGCTTACGGGTATAATATAACAAAATGGAAGGATGCACTGATGACGTTGCTGATTATATTTGTGCCTATCCTTTTAATCATCCTTCAACGTGAAACAGGGTCAGCTTTGGTCTATTTAGCGTTTTTTCTGATGCTGTATCGTGAGGGGATGACAGGGGCTATATTGTTTGCTGGTTTGTCGGCTGTGACTTATTTTGTTGTAGGTGTGAGATTTGCAACAGTCCCTATGGGTTATATTCCAACCTGTTGGGGTGAGTTTGTTGTTTTGATGCTTATCATGATTTTCACGATAGGACTTCTGCGGGTTTATGATGGCAAATGGTCCTCGCCACTTTGTAAAATCCTTATATATGGTATGGGTGTCGTCTTATTGTCTATTGTCTTTGCCCTTTTTGTTATTCCGTTTAATTTATCGTGGGTTTTAGTTTCGGTTTGTATCGCAATTGTGGTGTATTTATGTTATTTGGCTTTACGTGATCGTATCGCTTATTATTTCTATATTGCGATTTTTGCTCTTGGTTCAATGGCTTTCTTCTATTCAGTGGACTATGTGATGGAAAGTGTATTGGAGGACCATCAAAGAGTACGTATACATGTTTTATTAGGTTTGGAGGACGATCCCTCTGGTGCGGGCTATAATGTAAATCAGGCCAAGATTGCTATCGGTTCCGGAGGGTTGATGGGTAAAGGTTTTTTGAATGGGACACAGACCAAGTTGAAATATGTTCCGGAACAAGATACTGACTTCATATTCTGTACAGTGGGTGAGGAAGAGGGCTTTTGGGGGGCTGCCGGTGTGTTATTGTTATTTTTGGCGCTGATTCTCCGATTGATTTATTTGGCTGAACGTCAACCTTATGCGTTTGGGCGGATATATGGATATGCGGTAATGAGTGTTTTCCTCTTTCATTTGTTCATCAATGTAGGGATGGTCCTCGGCTTAACGCCGGTCATAGGAATTCCATTGCCGTTCTTCAGTTACGGAGGTTCTTCATTATGGGGATTTACCCTTCTGCTTTTTATCTTTTTGCGCATAGATGCAGGGCGCAATTTGTCGAAACGTGCTTAATGATCTTAATGGTTGATGTGTATGCCTACATCACATATACCTGGGAGTACGTCATCTTTCATGAGGTGAGCAACTCGGATGGTACCATTTTGTCCGCAAGACATCTTTTGTGATTGTAGAAGAATCCGATGTTGGGCGTGATGTATTCCTGTTCTTCGCCGTTGCGGTTCTAACCCGTTTAAACGGTATTTTATTGTGTCGATTTGGACCTGGCATAAGGGCTCAAATTCGCGTTCTACTACAATCCATATATCTTGGTATGGATAATGATGATTGCTTCGTAGTTCTAACGCAATATGGTAGGTCGCATTTTGTGATATAGAGTCCACACGGAATAAAAGCGTGTCGCTCTTTTTCCAACCCGAATTGGAGATAGAGTAATAAGTGTGAAGGACCGTGTCTTCATTACAACTCGTGAGTGACATTATGCCACTCACGAGTGCAAAGAATAATATGATGATGTCATTAAGAGATTTTTTCATCCTATTCAGAGTGATTGGGGGATTGCATTTTTTCATTTCCCCGATGGTGATGGCGATTACCATGTCTACCATGGTTGTGGCCGTGTCTATGGTCGCGATGGCGATGTTCTTTGTCTTGTGCTACTTTGTTCTCAGTGTTTTCGTAGTTCTCGTTTTTCTTGACATCCTTTTCTTGTGGGTGTTGACTTTCAATGCCTTCACCTTTATTTCTACGTTTATTCTTGCTCTTTTTCCTCTTGTCAAAGCGTGTCAAGCTTTCTTGTTCTACGAGGTCAGCAGGGCGTGTATCGCGAGCGTTTTCGTTGTCGGTCAGTCGTTCTGGTTTCTCACCGCGTCGGTTCATGTTAATGATTTCAAATGCTTGCGTAGTGGTGAGTGTTACCAGATTGGCTGCCAGATGCTTGTCTGTAGAATAGGTGACAAGTCCCGCAAGGATGTCTGCCTTGAAGAAGAAATACTCTGCGTCCATTGTCTGTAGCGTGATTTCCTTGCTGGGTAATCGTTTGCCGGCTTCCACATAAGTATCCACCTCATAGTTCATACAGCATTTCAGTTTTGCGCATTGTCCTGCCAATTTCTGTGGGTTAAGGGAAATGTCCTGATAGCGTGCCGCACCGGTTGAAACAGATACAAAGTTCTTCATCCATGTAGCACAACAGAGTTCTCTGCCGCATGGGCCGATACCACCGATGCGTCCTGCTTCCTGTCGGGCTCCAATCTGTTTCATCTCAATGCGCACGTGGAATGTTTCAGCCAGTACTTTTATCAGTTGTCTGAAATCCACGCGTCCATCGGCAATGTAATAGAAAATGGCTTTGTTGCCGTCACCTTGGTATTCCACATCGCCGATTTTCATATCCAATCCCAATTCTTTGGCAATTTGTCGGGAGCGTATCATGGTGTCATGTTCATGTTTTTTCGCTTCCTCATATTTCTCCAGGTCCACCGGTTTGGCTTTGCGGTAAACGCGTTTGATTTCTTGGTCACCCCTCATTCCGCTTTTTTTCATTTGTAGTGGGACGAGTCTTCCTGTTAGGGTTACAACTCCGATGTCATGCCCCGGTGTTGCTTCAACAGCTACGATGTCACCCTTTTGCAGTTCCAGATGATTAGAATTGCGGTAATATCCTTTTCTGGTATTCTTGAATTGTACTTCTATCAAGTCTGAAGCCTCCGTATTGCCGGGAATATCAGCCAAGTAATCGTAAGTGTTCAGCTGTTTGTCTTGTCTACCACAACCTTTTATGCTTAACCCTCTACAGGGACCGTTCAATTTAAATTTCTCTTCCATTGTTAGGGATAAATGTTTTGTATATTATTGTATAAGCAACACGATCATTTTCAACGCAAAATCAAAGAATACCATTTTGGGATTCGTGTTTTGTTCTATATCACGTGCAGCCCGATTGATTTCATCCATGATTTTGATGACATTGCGTTCGTTGACAAAACGAGCAAAGTTCTTGGCAAACTCTGCTTCTTCTTTTGTCATATAGTTTAACTCGGGTAATCTGAAATTATATACGAAGTTTTCTCTGATCAGTCGTAGACTATATTCCAAAAATGCTTTTTGCTTTTCGCGTCCCATTCCGGCCATTTGCTCACTCCATTTGCGCATTTCCTTGATTTTGCGTAAATAGCTCAAGCGCATTAGCATGATAAAGAGGTTCAGGAATAAGGCATTGTCCCTACTGTTGTCAACGACTTTCAGTGCTTGGGTATAATTCCCTTGTGCGCTACGTGCTACCGTCATAGCATCTTCTGTCGGCAGATATCTACTTAATGCTTCTGCTATTTTTTCTGTTTCTACACCTTTGAATTCAATACGCTGAGTACGGCTGATGATGGTGGGGAGTATCTTGTCCGGTTCCTCGCTGACCATCAAAAAGATAGTGTCCGTTGGTGGTTCTTCAATCAATTTCAGCAATTTGTTGGCGCATGAACTGTGCATTTTTTCCGGCATCCAGATGACCATTACCTTGCGACCTCCCATGGTGGATTTTAATGACAATTTTCGCTGTATCTGTTCGCTTTCCGCTGCGTAGATAAGCGTTTGTTGGTTTCCGGCTTTCATGTCGGAAAGCCAATCTTCCATGTCAAAGTATAGTCCTTTTCCTAATCTTTCCCGCCATTGTTTAATGTAGGCATCACTAATAGAGTCTTCCGGTTTTTTATATTTGATAATAGGGTAGACAAAATGCAAGTCAGGGTGTTCAAAGTTTGCTGAAATGTGGCATGATGAGCATTGTCCGCATGCATTACCATTATGTGGTTGTTGACAGAGTAGGTAACGGGCATAGGCAATAGCCAAAGCTAATTTACCACATCCTGATGGACCGCTGAAAAGTATGGCATGTGCTATACGCCCGTTTTCAGCATCCTGGATGAGACGTGCTTTAATATCTTCTTGTCCTATGATTTGACTAAACATGTCAGTTAATATATTTGTTTTGCAATTTGTCGGATACTATCAACTGCTGATACCGTATAAAAATGGAGGCTGGGTATTCCATGTTCTATTAATTCTCTACATTGTGTCACAGCCCATTCTATTCCCACTTGTTTTACATCCTCGTCGCTTTGGCATCGCATCAGCTCCTTGGTAAGATCTGCGGGGAAATCACAACGGAATGTTTTGGGGACCATTGTCAGTTGAGACATTTTGGTCAAAGGTTTTATACCCGGAATAATAGGGATGTTAATGCCCATATTCCGCGCTTTTTCTACGAAATCGAAATACTTTTTGTTGTCGTAGAACAATTGTGTGAGAGCATACTCTGCTCCCATATCTGCTTTCTGTTTCAATCTTGCCAAATCACTTTCAAGATTAGGCGCTTCCTCGTGTTTTTCGGGATAGCATGCTACTCCATAATGAAAATGAGTTCCGGGGCATTTGATAGGACTTCCATTTACAAAGAAACCTTCGTTGAAACGGTTGATATGATTGATGAGTTCTGTAGCATGTGAGTAACCGTTACCTGTAGGGGTGAAAGTGGCATCTTCTCTTGCTTTGTCACCTCGGAGCAAGAGTAGGTCGCTGATTCCCAAAAATTGTAGGTCAAGTAACATGTATTCAGTATCCTCTCGGGTAAAACCGCTACATAAGACGTGAGGAACCACATGGATGTCATACCTGGACTTAATGGCAGCAGAAACCGCAATTGTCCCGGGACGACGACGGATAAGTGAACGCTGTACTATACCGTCGCTCAATTCATTGTATACGTATTCGCTACGATGATTGGTGATGTTGATATAAGCCGGTGAGAACTCCATCAAGCTATCTATGGTGCGGAATAATTGTTCTGTACCCGTCCCTTTCAATGGGGGTAAAACCTCAAATGAAAAAGCGGTTCCGCTTATATTTTGAATCAATTCCGGTACGTTCATATTGCTGTATTGGTGTTTAATGATAGGCCATTAAGGCACTATCCGACAAAGTTACAAAAAACGATGAATAAACAGCGAAATAATACGAAGAAAAGCACAGTCTCTCCCTTCATGTCATTTACAAATGTAAAAAAGCATTGTTTCTCTGTCCATCTTTCACTATCATTGTCATGAAAAACGTACAGAAAAATGGAAGAGGTTTTTACTTTAATTGTCAGCATGTCACCTTATCTGCTTTTGGGGTTTTTCTTGGCAGGAATACTACATGCTTTTGTTCCGACACGTTTGTATCATCGTTATTTAGGGGGTAATACATTTCGTGCAGTACTGAATGCCACCTTGTTGGGAATCCCTTTACCTTTGTGTTCTTGCGGTGTCATTCCTACTGCTATGTCATTGAGAAAGGAGGGGGCTTCAAAAGGAGCTACAGCGTCATTTTTGATCGCGACCCCTCAAACGGGCATTGATTCAATCATAGCGACCTATTCGTTGATGGGATTACCGTTCGCACTGTTGCGTCCGCTGATCGCATTGGTAACTGCCTTGTTGGGTGGGATTTTGGTAAATAGATTGGAGGGAAATGAACGTGAGAATAAAGTACAATTGTCGGTGGATTCGTCAGTTTTTACTCCTCAAAAGAAAACTTTGAAGCAGAAGATAAGACGTGCCCTGCAGTATGCTTTCGTGGAGATGATGCAGGATATAGGTAAATGGTTGGTGGTAGGATTGGTTCTGGCGGGATTGATAACCGTTTTTGTTCCGGATTCGTTCTTCTCATACTTTTCAGACCAACCATTCCTTAGTATGCTGTTGGTACTTGCTTTTGCTATTCCTATGTATCTTTGTGCAACGGGTTCTATCCCTATTGCTGTGGCGTTGATGCTCAAAGGGTTGTCGCCGGGAACAGCTTTGGTGCTATTGATGGCGGGTCCGGCTGTAAATGTAGCCTCCTTATTGGTGGTGGGTAAAGTGATGGGGCGTCGTGTTGTTTTGGTTTACATCTTTACATTGGTGTGTTGTGCCATACTTTTTGGATTAGGTGTTGATTGTTTTTTGCCTCGCGAATGGTTTACCCTACCGTTGCAGCAGATACATGGTTGCCATGAAGAGGGGTGGTCTTATTTCAATATAGGTTGTTCTGTCCTATTGGTGTTATTGCTGTGTAATGCTTTTTTTAGAAGATGGCATGCGTCGCACAAATGCCAAGATGGATGTGCTTGTGTAACAAATCAAACTGATCGGTGGCAGTTTGTCGTGAAAGGTATGTCTTGTAATCATTGTAAAAATAATGTGGAGAGAGTTATAGCCAGAATGAATGGAGTGAAGAGTGTTGAAGTAAATCTGACGAGTGGTATTGCGGTAGTGACCGGTTGTGTGGATAAAGCGGAAATTCGCAAAGCAATCCAAGATATAGGATTTGAGGTTGTGGATGATTCTTTATAATCATCTATCCATCAATAAAAATGGGATGCATTTCGAAATGCATCCCATTTTTGTTTATACTCAAAGATTATTATTTGATTTTCTTAGCCTTGAAAACAACGAAGTTCTTACCGGCAATATTAGCCTTGATGGTGTTGCCTTCAGCTGTAACATAACCATTTTGAGGAACGATAGCGTTCGGGTTTTCTACAGAATTTTCCAATGCGAATTCGCTGCAATCCAATGTTTGTGTCGGAATATAACTTTCCATTTTCTTCAAACCATCGAGTACGATGTTAACTTGTTTTGCCTTCTCTGTAGTATTGATGACTTTGACGATATACTCGTTGGTATTTTTGTCAAATACGGCACTTGCAAAGACGCCATCCTCGCCCTTTGGAGTAGGATTAGCAATATTGGTCTTTACTGTGTGAGTACCCATGTTGCGTGCGTACATTTGTTGTACGTAGTAGCTGGCTGTTTTTACACATTGCAGATTGTTGAACCAGATCAAGTCCGGACGCCATTGCCATCCTTCGTAATGAGCGAAGAGTGGAGCGTATGCTGTCATGTGTACGATGTCAGCATTGCGTTCAAAGGTTGTCATGAAGGCTGCCTCATAAATTGAAGCACCGGCATGGTTCCACTTCATGCGGTTGCCGTGGTCATGACAAGCGTATTCTCCTGGGAATACTTTCGGACCATTACGGTCGTAGTCGTCATAACGGTTCATGCTGTTCTTGAACCAATTGATGTCGCGGTAGAAGTGTTCGTCGACTAAATCTACGTTCTTTTTCTTCATGTCAGCCCAACCGATTTCAAAATTATGACCCTCAGAGTCAGG
>JAGBUF010000139.1 GCA_017630975.1 Paraprevotella sp.
AACTAATAAGAAAGGATTGAATGAAAGGAACATTCCCCATAGAAAAATTTAAAACGGTGGCAACACCGTTTTACTATTATGACACCGAACTTCTACGCACAACGCTGAATCGCATCAAGGAAGCAACCAAGAATGATGACCATTTCCATGTTCACTATGCGATAAAAGCTAACGCCAATAAAAAAGTATTGCGTATTATCAGTGCGATGGGATTTGGAGCAGACTGCGTGAGCGGTGGAGAAATCAAGGCTGCAATTGAAGCCGGTTTTGCGCCGGAGAAAATCGTATATGCCGGTGTTGGCAAGAGTGATTGGGAAATCAACTTAGGATTGGAAGTTGGTATTGACTACTTCAATGTTGAGAGTATCGCCGAACTGGAGGTCATCAACGAATTGGCAGCACAAAAAGGACTGACTGCACGCGTATCATTCCGCATCAATCCGAACGTAGGCGCTCACACGCACGCTAATATTACCACGGGACTGGCTGAAAACAAATTTGGCATCGCCATGGAGGACATGGAGAAAGTGATTGAAACTGCCGCCTCTTTGAACCACGTGGAGTTCATCGGACTACATTTCCATATCGGCTCACAAATCCTTGAGATGGGCGATTTTGTGGCATTATGTAATCGTATCAATGAATTGCAAGAGCAATTGGAACGACACCACATCAAAGTGCAGAATATCAATGTAGGCGGCGGATTGGGCATTGACTACCAACACCCGAACGAAGTTCCTGTACCGGATTTCGAGGCATACTTTCAGACCTACCGTAAACACCTAAGTCTCAGACCCGGGCAACAACTTCATTTTGAATTGGGAAGAGCTGTTGTAGGACAGTGCGGTAGCCTGATTACACGTATACTTTACGTTAAACAAGCCACTTACAAACAATTTGCCATCGTTGACGCAGGTATGACGGACTTAATTCGCCCTGCCCTATATCAAGCCTTTCACTGCATTGAAAATCTGAGCAGTGAAAACAAGAAGGAAACCTACGATGTGGTAGGACCCATTTGCGAATCAAGTGATGTATTTGTGAAAGCATACGACTTGAACAAATGTCATCGTGGCGATCTCTTAGCGATACGTTCTGCAGGAGCATACGGAGAAATTATGGCATCACAATACAACTGTAGAGAATTACCAACCGGCTATACCAGCGAGGATTTTATTTAATGGATAATTTTGTTACTATAATAGTGAATCACATTACCTACATCTGCTTTGGGCTGATGTGGGTAATGTGTTTTTTTACTGCATGGTCGTATGGAAAGATCAAAAGAGTGCAAAACAAAAAGGAGAAGAGCAATAAAAAAAATACGCCATCGTGTACTCCCGTATCTATTGTTATCCCCTCACATAATCAGGCTCAAGAATTGTACCACCATCTTCCCTCTATTTTAGAACAGGATTACGAACTTTTTGAAGTTATCGTCGTCAATGACGGTTCTACAGATGAGACCGAGGATGTGCTGAAACATCTTGAATTGAAATATTCGAACCTGCGCCACACCTTCGTACCGGGAAACACCCGACATGTCAGCCACAAACGTCTGGCACTGACCATCGGTGTCAAATCGGCTCTATATGAATGGATATTGTTTACCGAACCATCATGCCATCCTGATTCTGAACTATGGATAGAGAGTATGGCACAAAATTTCACTCCTGACACAAATATAGTTCTGGGAAGTGTGAATATAGAAAAAGCAAGTGCCGGTAAAATTCAGTTTCATCATACTTACCACCAGTTGCAATACCTATCCTGGGTTGTAAACCACAAAGCTTATTGTTGTATGCCGGGTAATGTAGCTTATCGCAAGAGTTTCTTTCTGAAACACAAGGGATTTGCCAATGACATACATCTTGTAGGTGGCGCAATCGAACTACTTGTCAATCGAAACAGTACAAAAAAGAACACCAAGATTGAGTTATCCCAAGCAGCTACCATAACAGATGCCAACCATATAGGAAACGATTATCGCACATGGCGCACCCGTCGTATGTATCATACAGAAACACTTCAGCATTTGCAAGATACTAAAGGTTATCGTTTCGTATTCAATATCAAACAATATACGATACACCTGTTTCACATGAGTTGCATGGTCGCACTAATATATAGTGCCATCCAAGAACATTGGATAACAAGTGCCATCATCTTTCTTGCCTTTCTATTATTGAACAGCATCAAAATAATATTGTTCAACCGGTCGTGCAAAACTATAAATGCACCCACTTTCTACTTCTCTTTCTTATGGTACGAAATGTTTATCATTTGGTGGCAAATCTACTCGTGGTTCAAACACAGTCAAGCTCCTCGGAACATATTCTACCGTAAAGCTCTATAAATTGTAAATCATGTTACAGAACGATAAGACCATGACATACGGAAGCCATATTTCTGCCCTACTGACATTGGGGATTCCCATCATTATCGGACAGTTAGGAAGCGTTGTTCAAGGATTGGCGGATACCATCATGGTTGGTCAGTATAACACAACAGCATTGGCAGCTTCAGGCTTTGTCAACAATATCATGACATTGATTTTGGTATTTGCATTGGGATATTCATACGCCATCACCCCTTTGGTAGGCCCATTGCATGCTCGAAACGAAAATCATGAAGCAGGTAAAACGCTCAAAGCCGGATTACAGGTTAATGCCATTTTAGGCGCTGCGTTATTCTTTCTCATGGGAACCTTGTATTTCATGCTGGACAAGATGGGACAACCTGAAGAATTGTTGCCGGTAATACGTCCTTATTACCTTATTATACTGATTTCATTACCATTTCAAACCCTTTTCAATGGGTTCAAACAGTTTTTCGATGGTGTGGGACATACGCAAACGCCCATGTGGATAATGTTGGTGTCCAACCTGCTGAATATTTTAGGCAACTGGCTACTGATATACGGTATTGGCCCTTTTCCTGAGTTAGGACTGTTTGGAGCCGGTATATCCACACTCTTTTCTCGCATTTTCATGCTTGCGGCCATCTACATCTTCTTTATCTCCTCCTCTGAATATAAGAAGTACCACTCCGGATTCCGCACTAAAGAATCGGTCGGTTGCCTACGGAAACAATTAAACCACCTCGGACATCCTTTGGCTTTGCAAATGGGTATGGACTGTGCA
>JAGBUF010000140.1 GCA_017630975.1 Paraprevotella sp.
AAGAAATACGTCCTCATGGAAAGGGGCACCGTTTATAGGAGGAAATACAGAGAATACTTGTGCTGAGAAGTACAATACTTCTTTCAATGTTTATCAGTCGTTGACAAAACTTTTACCAGGTCTTTATCGTGTTGAGGCGCAGGGATTCCATCGGTATGGTTCATATACTGCTGCATACGATGCCTTTATTAATGGGACGGAAAATATTGATGCAGTGTTGTATGCCAATGAGGTGGAACAACCATTGAAGTCTATATTTGCAGATGCAAAGTTGAGTGGCTATCCCGGTGGCAGTACCGGAAAATGGGTGGCACCGGCAGTAGGTTATGCGATACCGGATGATATGGCAGCCGCAAGTACGGCTTTCACCGGTGGTTATTTTAAAAATGAGTTGACTGTGCGAGTGGGTGAAGACGGTCAATTGACGATTGGTTTCAAGAAAACATCGGGCGCGACTCCTGAAGCCAACTGGACGATATTTGACAATGTCCGATTGATTGCGTTGCAAATAGATGGTGAGAATGCGATAGAGGATGTTTTGGCGGACGATGGCGCGTCGGTTGGTGACGGGCGTTTTGGAACAGCGGTTTATGATCTGTCCGGCAGACGGGTGGCAGATGCGCCAACAAGTACGTTACCGCAAGGAATATATATATGTAAAGGAAAGAAATTTGTGGTAAGGTAAATAAATATAACTAAGGCACAGTGGAAAATTCCAATGTGCCTTAGTCTTTTATAGTGTGCTTCTATTGATTTTCTTACGATATAAATTCGGTGTAGTACCGGTAAACTTCTTGAATATTCTGTTGAAGTAACCTTGGTCCTCAAAACCTAATTGAAATGCAATTTCCTTCACTAAAGTTGATTCGGTTGCCAATCGCACTTGTGCTCGCTCAATCTTCTTTTGGTTGACGTAACTGAGCGGTGTGGTTTTCATTTCCTTCTTGAAAGTCCTAATCAGATGGTCTTTTGAAAGATGTGAAAACTCTGCCAAATGTTCAATATCAATTTTTTTATTGATATGAGTACGGACATAGTTAATGATCCGTTCTATTCGTTGATCTTGAATTGTATATTTGGGACTACTCTTTGAAATGAATGCCGCAAGAATTTGATATAAAATTCCCCTTGACTCCATGCGTGCGACCAAATCCCTTTGTTTGTTTTTACGTATGTTCTCATAGAGGTTTGGCGTGTTGTCGTAGATTTGAGGGTCCGTTTGTTGTAGTTTGAGATTTGGACAGAGTTCTAATAATCGTTCAAATAATTCAAGTGTACCTGCAGCAGGTATTTCTGTTGGCATGAGCCAATCTTCAAGGAAGTCGTGGTCCGATTCGTTGTATATGTGAACGTAGATATGCTCAAATTCTGTTTTGCAGATGCAGTCGTGAGGCGTGAATGCCGGAATGATGTACAAATGATGCGGGTGCAAGTTGTGCATCCCATCAGGCAATGCTATTTGTGCCGTCCCTTTCGTAATGTAATAAATGCGCGTAAAGGGACTACAAACATTCTTATAATTCCACTCGGAGAAGCATTGTTCTTTTCCAATATGAAGTATGAGTGGGTGCAGGATATTAATGTCACAACTCATCGTTTAAGATAGTTTCTGGGTGCAAAGATAGGAAAAATGAGATTCGATGAATCCTAAAAAGTCGATTTTGTCCTAATAAAAGTCGAAATAGTACAAATAATATCGTTTGTAAAATCATAATTTTGTACCATAACAATAAAACTAAAAAAAAATATGAGAATACTTACGTTAAAATCAATGTTACTTTTGTCTGCTTTTATAGCTTTTGGTATAACTTTGTCAGCCCAAGAAAATCAGCAAAAAGAACCCATGGAACAGGGTATCTATGAACCAACATGGGAATCCTTGTCAAAATATGAAGTTCCGGAATGGTTTCAAGATGCCAAGTTTGGTTTATGGGCGCATTGGGGGCCCCAATGCCAGCCCGAGTCAGGTGACTGGTATGCACGCCACATGTACTTCCCCGGACATTGGCAATATAATGCACACGTACAAAAATATGGTAATCCATCTGAATTCGGTTTTAAGGATGTCATTAACGTATGGAAGGCTGAAAAGTGGGATCCGGATTCGTTGATTCGTTTCTATAAGAGTGTAGGGGCGAAGTATTTTATGACATTGGCGAACCATCACGATAATTTTGACTTATGGGAAAGTAAGTATCAGCCGTGGAACTCCGTGAATATGGGTCCCCAAAAAGATATAGTAGGCGGTTG
>JAGBUF010000141.1 GCA_017630975.1 Paraprevotella sp.
AGAAATCAAAATGTTTCTTGGTATCCCAACCGGAATTGGATGTGATTTGATCGGGACCATCGGGCACCAATGTCACCTGTGTCGGACGCACCTTCAGCACCAAATCGTTGAATTTGTCCGCAGGATACCCCTCAATATTAAATTCTGTCCGTAAGACACCTTTCAAATCGTATACATCCTGATAACGGATATGCCTTTCGTCTGGTCGCGGATGCACTGTAATACCTTGTGCGCCAAACCGTTCACAATCCAATGCCACACGCACCACATTCGGATTATTCCCACCACGTGCATTGCGGATAGTGGCCACCTTATTGATATTTACACTGAGTTTCGTCATTTTTATCTGCAATTATATTCATAAGCTAATGGGACAAAGTTAGAAAAAAATACTATATTTGCGTTTCATAACGGACAAAAGTCTTCATTAAAATTAGGGAAATGGCAGAAAAACTCAGATTTGCGCTATTCGGGAATGTCTATCAAGCCAAGAAATCCTACTCTGTCAAACAACTCATTTCCTCTTTGGAAGAGCGACATGCAGAGCTATATATTGATGCAGAGTTCTACGATTATCTGACCGATACATTACAGTTGGACATCACCCCTTCTGGTATTATCAAAGGGGACGATTTTCAAGCAGACATCGCCATCAGCATGGGAGGCGACGGAACTTTCCTCGCCACAGCTGCCCGCATCAAGAACAAAGCCATCCCCATCTTAGGTATCAATACTGGACGATTGGGATTTCTGGCAGACATCATGCCCGAAGAAATTGAAGATTGCATTGAAGACATCTATAATCGCACCTATAAGGTGGACGAACGGAGTCTCATCGAGGTAAGCCACAATAACGCACAATTAAAAGGTTATCCGTATGCGCTGAACGAGGTGGCAGTCCTAAAACACGACAATTCATCCATGATTTCCATTCGGGTAGAAGTCAATGGTGAATTTCTTGCCACTTACCAAGCCGACGGCCTCATCATCAACACCCCGACAGGTTCAACAGGATATGCATTGAGTGTCGGCGGACCGATTATAGTCCCGCAATCCGGCACATTTTGTATCACACCGGTGGCTTCACATAGTCTCAATGCCCGTCCCATCACATTGCGCGATGATGTTGAATTGACACTGTCCATCGCATCACGAAGTGGCAGTTTTCTGACCGCCATTGATGGTAGAAGCGAATCATGCCAGGACGATACAATCCTTACCTTGCGTCGCGCAACATACAATATTAAGGTGGTACAACGGAAAGACCATTCTTTCTATTCCACTTTACGAGAAAAATTGATGTGGGGAACAGATCCAAGAGAATAATTTTATGTTTCATCGGCACAAGAAAACTCATAAAGCGTATTCCATTCGGCAGATGAGCCGATGGTTTTGGCACATCCTCCGACGACACAGACGACAGGTGTTATTGAACACGTTGTTAGGGAGCCTTTCCGTCGTCCTTGATTTTGCCTTTATCATCGCCACCAAACACACTATCGACATTGCCACCCATAACATAGAAGGGAGCATACGCTGGAGTGCCGCCATTCTTATCGGTATCTTACTCAGTCAACTTTGCATCGGTTTCGCATCGCGCTGGGTCAGAGCGATTTTAGGAGTTAGGGCACAAAACCACATGCAATCACTTCTGTTCAATCATTTACTGCAAACGCAATGGAATGAAAGAAGCCGACATCATAGCGGTGACATCATCAACCGTCTGGAACGCGATGTACGCGATGTAGTCAGTACAGCCACGGAAACCATTCCATCTATCATTACCATAACCATCCGACTCGTTGGCGCATTCTTCTTCCTGTATTCCATGGACAGCAGACTGGCATTCATCACCACCCTCATCATTCCACTATTCATGTTGTTGAGTAAGGTGTACATCAAACGGATGCGTGCACTGACACGCGAGATACGCAATACTGATAGTCAAATACAAAGTACCTTACAGGAATCCATACAACATCAGACCGTCATACAGACATTGGAGCAACAGCCCTATATCATACGACAACTGCACGATATTCAAGAACGCTTGCAGGAGCAAGTCAAGTCACGCACACGTTTCTCCTCCGCCTCATCTGCCGTGATGAGTGCCGGATTCATGGGCTGTTACCTCATTACATTTTTATGGGGCGCATCACGTTTGTACGAAGGTAGCATCACTTATGGCATGATGATAGCATTCATCCAACTCGTAGGGCAGATACAAGGACCATTCCGTGACATTTCAAAATTTGTCCCCATCCTCGTCAATGCTTTTACGGCAAGCGAACGACTCATCCAATTGGAGGAGATACCGCAAGAGAAACGCCTGGACGACACCTTAACGGATGCCTCTACACCTTTCGGCATCCGATTTGTGGACGTTACATACGCATATACCCAACAAGGCAAAAATGTATTACATCACTTTTCTTTTGATTTTGCGCCCAAAAGCCATACCGCTGTTATCGGTGAAACCGGAAGTGGAAAAACCACATTAATACGACTGATTCTATCTTTGATTCAACCCCACCAAGGGCATGTCACCCTTTATAACGAACAAAGTTCTACCATGTGTAGTGCTACAACACGTAGACATTTTACCTATGTACCGCAAGGAAACACACTGTTCAGCGGCAGCATCAGGGACAATCTGCGCTTAGGCAACCCTCTTGCCACAGAAGAAGAAATGAAAACTGCACTTGAAAGTGCTTGCGCCTCCTTCGTCCTGTCCTTACCGGAAGGGTTGGATACCCAATGCAACGAACAAGGAGTAGGACTCAGCGAAGGACAAGCGCAACGCATCGCTATTGCCCGTGCCCTCTTACGCCCCAGTCCTATCTTACTATTGGATGAAGCCACTTCATCACTTGACAGCGAGACAGAAAAACTCTTATGGAAAAATATTACGGAGCACTGCAAAGACAGAACTCTGATTTTCATCACTCATCGTGAAAGCATCATTACGCCCAACACACGTACCCTACGCCTAAGTTGAGATTCAGACAAACTTCCGAATCACCTCAACAAAATCCTTTCCGTAGCGTTCTTTCTTGAAATCACCTATTCCACTGATACATCCGAATTCCTCTACCGTCGTAGGACAACTCTCGCAGAGTTGATGCAATACCTTGTCTGACATTACTATATATGGTGGAAAACCTTGTTCATCAGCCAAACGACGACGCAGTGCCTTCAATGCCTCAAACAAATCTTTCCGTTCGTCAGAAAGTAATACCGGTTGTTGAGAGTCTGCAAACAAAACCGGCGATTTTACCTTCCGAACTTCCCGTTTTGCCTTTGGTGGCATTTCCTCTTTGCGCACCACAGCCAATACCACCTTCTTAGAATGAAACAGCACTTGTTTTCCTGTCTGCGTCAACTTCAGATGATTTCCTTCGTCATAAGCAATCTCAAATAGTCCGTTCTGCAACATCTGCATCAGATAGTCCTGCCAATCATGTGGCGGTACATCACGTCCCACTCCAAATGTTTTTAGGGTATCATACCTCCCTTTATGTATTTCGGGACTATATGTCCCTCGCAAAATATCAATAACGGTCCGCGCACTCACCTGTTCATCGGCTCTCGCTATCGCACTCAATGCCTTCTGTGCCAGCACAGTCCCATCAAATCGCTGCGGTGGATGTTGACACACATCGCAATTCCCACAGTCGTGCTCTGCATATTCACTGAAGTAATTCAACAAGATACGCCTGCGACATACATCTGATTCGGCATACTCCTGCATACGTTTCAGCTTTTCCAAATTCACCTCCTGTTGTCCGCTCTCCCTTGCGAAATTGGACAACTGTACAATATCAGCAAGTGAATAGAATAGAACTGTTTCCGATGGCAAGCCATCCCTGCCTGCTCGACCTATCTCTTGATAAAAACTCTCAATACTTTTCGGTAAATTATAGTGAATAACGAAACGCACATTTGATTTATCTATCCCCATTCCGAAAGCTACTGTAGCACAAACCACCTGAACGCGGTCGTGGATAAAATCATCCTGTGTCCGCTCACGCTCTTCCGTTCCAAGTCCTGCATGGTAAGGCAACGCTGTAACTCCATGTCCTACAAGCATTTCCGCTACCTTTTCCGTCGTCTTCTTGCTCATGCAATAAATGATACCGCAACCGTCACGATGGCGGGCAATAAGTTCCAGAATAGCTCTGTCCTTCTCTCTTTTCTGTAACCCTCGACGTACCTCAAGGCTAAGGTTTGGACGGTCAAAAGAAGAGACAAATACCGCAGGGTCTTTCAATGACAATAGTTTCTGTATATCTTCACGCGTCAATTTATCCGCAGTGGCTGTCAATGCTACAATCGGAACATCCGGAAATGTTTCACGCAACTGTCCTAACTGAGCGTATTCAGGACGGAAGTCATGCCCCCAATGCGAAATACAATGCGCCTCATCCACCGCAAAGAGCGATATTTGCATATGCTGTAACAAATATGGGATTTCTACCATCAACCGTTCCGGTGATATATACAACAAATCTAACTCACCACGCTGACACGCCAAGCGAACTCGGATATTCTCTGCGTCATCATTCATACTATTGAGAGCAGCTGCTTTCACCCCATTGACCAACAAACCCTCTACTTGATCTTTCATCAATGAAATCAAGGGGGAGATTACTATCGCAGTACCCGGCATCATCAATGCCGGTATTTGATAACAAAGACTTTTACCACCTCCTGTAGGCATCAACACTACGACATCCCGTTTTTCCAGAATTTTGCTTATAATTTCTTCTTGTAGAGGACGAAAAGAATCATATCCGAAATATTTCTTCAGTACCGCTCGCATCTCCATTCTATTGATTTTTACCTAAATAAATACAAAAATAAGCGTTTTTCATATCTTTTATATATAAAATATAGCAAACTCGTTAAAAAAACATATATATTTGCAAAAACTTATAACTAAACTTAAAAGCAAGGCTCTCTAACACGCATAAAAAGAACACCGGCTTTAGAAACAACTGAACTTATGGGAAAATATAATTTAACTGTCAAAAAGGAAAAGAACGCTGCTTATCGCTCCATGATCAAAGCCGAATTGGTGGATGAGCTATACGAGAAGATCCTGAAGATATTTGTTGTAGACAAGAAGTATCGTGACCCTGATTATTCTGCCAAAAAGCTGGCTGAAGAATTGAACACCAACACGCGGTACATCAGTGCAGTAGTTAATGTTCGTTTTCACCAGAACTATTCTTCATTGGTCAACGAGTACAGGGTAAAAGATGCACAACATCTTCTGACAGACAAAAGATATATGGACAAGACGATGGAAGAAATTTCTGCCATGGTAGGTTTCGCCAACCGGCAGTCTTTCTACGCTGCATTCTACAAGAACTACGGTATTACGCCCCGTATTTATCGGATGCAAGCCATCGCCAAAGAAAAAGCGATGATAAAAGAGTAAGAAAGAATAAACAAACCGAAAAAGGGATACATCGCCATCGATATATCCCTTTTCTTTATTATTGAGAATATGGAGAAAACGGATTTTACATACAACGACGAACAATTTGCGGACATACAGATGTTACGCTATCGTGTGGACGGGTTCGAGCAACTGACCTGCCGACAGAAAGAATTGGCATACTATCTGTCCGAGGCTGCTCTGACCGGCAGAGATATCCTTTGGGACCAGAACGGAAAGTACAACCTCCGCATCCGCAAGACATTGGAAGGTATCTACAAGCAATACAAGGGTGACCGCGATTCTGAAGATTTCAAACAATTCGTCATATACCTAAAACGTGTCTGGTTCTCCAACGGCATCCATCACCATTACGGCTGCGAAAAATTCACACCCGGATTTTCAGCAACCTTCTTTCGCTCTGCCATCAACGATGTACAAATAG
>JAGBUF010000142.1 GCA_017630975.1 Paraprevotella sp.
AGCAGTCTCAGCGACATCCGTTTCAGTAATATCGCCTATCATGAAGACGAGGAGTTCACTCCCCTTTTGTTCCTGCGTTTGAACGACATCATCATCACCGACATTGAAGCCTACGCCTATTATCAGCGTTCCGGTTCGCTGATACACGAGCAAAAGATTGATTTACTCAATCGGCGTTATACATGCTTGCTCACTATCATACAACGACTAAAGATTGCATCCGACAATATGAATGCAACACAAGCACAAGTCCTCCGCAAACGTGTAGATATGTTATGCATGGATATGATTTATACATTATTGCTGAACAGTCCTGACGTAGCATTCCTCAAAAACATGATCAACAAAATGCAAGACAACGGTTTCTACCCACTTCCGGCAAAATGCCACACCCTCATCTACTCCCTGTTTAGTCTTGCCACATCGTGCCACCCTCTCATCACAATGCTCTATTACCTATTTGGTTGGAAGAGAAGATAACCACAACAACTAACTTATTCCATACAGACTGATGTATAAATGAATGATGCTTTTCATCTTTATTCAAAAAGCATTAAATCATTTTTTTATGGTTCGTCCTTCACGTTTGTCCACGGACACACATGCGTGTCTCCATAGACTCACGTGCGTGTCTCCAGGGAGACACATGCGTGTGACCGCAGACAATCGACAAAAGACCATGGAAAAAAGTAATCTATATGCTGTGCAATAATAAAAAAAACCTGAAATGCGAGATACAATACGTAAGAAATTTGATGATAGTAATAACTAACATTATTAGATAGAAGAGCACCAAACGGGAGAATTGCTAAAATTGAAAGCCAACAAAAAAGCCTTCCGAAATGGAAGGCTTTTGCGGTGCGTACGGGACTCGAACCCGTGACCCCATGCGTGACAGGCATGTATTCTAACCAACTGAACTAACGCACCAATTTTGCTTTGTGTTCAGGACGCTTCCTGATTGCGAGTGCAAAGATATGTAAAAGCGTTATATACTCCAAACATTTCAGCAAAATTATTTCTTTTCCTTGTAAATTTTCTTTTTAAACGATGCTTAAATGGTATTTAACCACTATTTACTCACTATTCTTTGAGATAATCTAACACATTACCGCTCAGTAGCAAGAGTGAAATTTCGCACATCTTGGTGTCATATTCCGCCACTAACAGACGTTCTTCTGCGTCCAACAGACTCTGCTGCGCTTCACGCATCTCAAATCCGGAAAGGTCGCCTTTCATATAACGCAAATTGGCATATTCATAGTTTTCCACCGCTGAGCCCAGATTCTGTCGTTCCATCAGCAGCACTTGCCAATTGTTGCGATATGCCTGCCACAAATCATTCAGATCTGCTTTCAATGCCAACTGCAATTCATCACGTTCCAACTCTGCATATTCTATCGCCAATCTGGCATTGCGTTTCTGCATCCTACGCTTACCGTCAAACAGATTGAAACCCACCGTTACACCGGCATTCAAACCCCAATTGTCACGCTGACGGATGGATGATAATTCATACCTGTTCATTGTATAACCATAACCGGCTTTGAGTCGCACATACGGATAATCGCGTGACATCACCCTCTTGTAGTCTGCCTTAGACACATCCGTTTGTTTCTCCGCCAACAGCAATGAAGAGTTGGTGGAAAGTGTGGATTGCCACAAAGTTTCGTACTGCAGGTCGGGATTCACATCTATAGCAGTATCACGAATAGCAATGAACGCAGTAACATCTTCTACAGCCATCATCTCGTTCAACTTGATACGCGTAGAGTTGAGTACCTCACGTTGTTTCATATACTGTGCACTATCGGCATTGAAGTCAACCTTCGCCTGCAAATAATCAAGACGCGAAAAGTTTCCGATGTGATAACGCACTTCAACGATGCGCATGCGTTCTCTTGATAGCGACATGGCATAACGGAAATTCTCCAAACGAATCTTCTCCTGTATATAATTGTAATATTCAGCCGTCAATTTCGCCACATAATCCTCTATCGCCAATCTTGTTTGAATCTCACCTTGCTCCTTCAAGAGTTTGAGTTGTTTGTAATTCGCCCAGATGCTGAACCCATCAAAGACGGTCCAGTTCAAATCAACACCTGCATCCAACGTACCATCCAGCGCATTTCTCTCAGTGGTAGTCAGTTCTGTTGTTCGGGATGTGGAACGGGTCGTATGCAGATTGCCGCTATAAGATGCGCTCAAATCCACTGTCGGCAACATACCGGCATTAGCGATTGTAGCATTATTATCAGACACCTGCTGGCGGTTCTTCACCATGCGGATGCCATAGTTACTCTCCAAACCTCTCACCAGACAGTCCTGCAAGGTGACGGAAGGATGTGAAAGTGTATCTACCTGTGCCTGTGCCGACAATGCCAAGCATGTGGCTATAAGGCAAATGATTTTGTTTTTCATTCTTTTTCTGTTTTTGTAACCCGATTCGTTGAAACATAACTATACACAGCCGGAACGATGTACATGGTGAGGAAGGTTGACACCAACATTCCACCTACTACGGCAATACCCATAGCAATGCGCTGATTACACCCCTCACCCGTAGCAAATGCCAAAGGTACCAAGCCTAAAACCGTAGATGCACTGGTCATCAGAATAGGACGCAAACGCAACAATGAGGCATTGCGCACCGCTGTCATCTTGTCCTCGCCTTCCTCCTGTCGCTGATTGGCAAACTCAACAATAAGAATACCGTTCTTTGCCACTAATCCAATCAGCATAATAATGCCAATCTGACTGAACACATTCATGGTGATATCATTGAAATACATGAAGATCAAAGCACCGGTAATCGCCAACGGCACGGTGAGCATGATAATCAACGGATCCTTGAAACTCTCAAACTGCGCAGCCAGAATGAGATAAATCAGAATCAATGCCAATATGAAGGCAAACATCAGACTTGACGAACTCTCGCGAAACTCTTTGGAGTCACCCGCTAATGAGGTGCGGAATGTATCGTCCAACACGTCGGCAGCTATCTTGTCCATCTCGTCAAGTCCCTGTCCTATTGTCTTTCCATCAGCGAGACCGGCAGAAATAGTGGCAGAAACGAAACGATTGTAACGATACAATTTCGGCGGAGCAATACTGTTCTCCAACTCAATAAAATTGTCCATTTGTATCATTTTGCCATCAGTACTGCGCAGATAAATGGAACGTAAGTCGGCAGGTTTATTACGTTGCTGACGATTGATTTCTCCCAATATCTCATATTGTTTTCCATTCATATAGAAATAGCCCATACGCTGACCGCTCAATCCATATTGCAGAGTTTGCGACAAGTCACGGGTGCTCACGCCCATGATGTTCGCCTTGTCACGATTGATGTGTATTCTTGCTTCAGGCTTACTGAACTTCAAGTCCACATCCGCCATCTGGAAGGTTGGATTTTCATATACCCTTTCCATAAACCTTGGCAACACATCGTCCAATTTTTCAATGTTCGTAGCCTGCAACACATATTGTATCGGCATACTACCACGTCTTCCGCCAAACGAAGACTGTTGTTGCACAAAGGCTCTTGCCTTAGTCTTCTTCCGTACTGCCTGCGACAGTTTTTCTGCCACCTCCATCTGTGTATAGTCACGGTCTGCCATATCCTTCAGCTGAATACGGATATTTCCGCTACCGCTGGACACACGTGCTGTAACCGCCTCAGCGTCGGGCACCAATGAATCCACTATCAGGTTGATGTCTTCGGTGTAATCACGGATGTATTCATACGTTACGCCCTCCGCTCCGCGAGTGTTGATGGTAATTTGCGATCTGTCTTGAAGCGGTGCCATCTCCGACGGTATCGCCTGCCACAACACAAATATCAAGATGGTCATGATAAGGGTAACAGGAATGGTCCACACACGATGCTTTAAAACATACATCAATGACTTGTCATAAAGATTATTCAGTCCGACAAAGAAGGGCTCAGTCGCTCGATAAAAAGCATTCTTCTCCTTACGTTGTTTCAGAATTTTCGTGGCCAACATGGGAGTGAATGTCAATGCGGCAAATGAGGAAATGATGACAGCACCGGAAATCACCATACTGAACTCACGGAACAAACGTCCGGTGGTTCCTTCCATAAACACAATGGGAAAGAATACAGCTATCAACGTCACTGTCGTGGATATGACGGCAAAGAAGATTTCTTTTGCTCCCTCTATTCCTGCTTTCTTCGGGCGCATACCTTTTTCTATACGTATATATATATTCTCCGTCATCACAATAGCATCGTCTACCACCAGTCCGACGGCAAGTACCACCGCCAACATTGTCAACACATTGATGGAGAATCCCAACAAGTACATCACAAAAAACGAACCGACCAACGACACCGGAATCACCAAACAGGGCACCAACGTAACGCGCCAATCGCGCAAGAACAGGAAGATGATGATGATAACCAATATGAACGCCTCATATACGGTCTGTTTCACCTCGTCTATGGAAGCTCTGATAAACTTTGTATTGTCAAATCCATAGGTATAGTGCACATCCTCCGGCAGGTCCTTCTGCATCATTTGCATACGTTGGTATACAGCATCAGCAATCTCGATATGGTTGGCTCCCGGTTGCGGTACGACAACTACACCCACCATAGGCACTCCATTCATCTTCATGTAACTCTTGATATCTGCTGCCCCCAATTCTGCCCGACCGATGTCACTGAAACGGATAATCTGATTGCCGGAATTCTTGACAATCAAGTCGTCAAACATTTTGGCAGTCTTCATCAGTCCCATCGTACGGATGTTCAGCTCTACAGTATTACCTTCTATACTACCCGATGGCAATTCCACATTTTCATTGTCAATGGCTTTTTTAACGTCCATCGGAGTAATACCATAACCCGCCAT
>JAGBUF010000143.1 GCA_017630975.1 Paraprevotella sp.
CCATAAAGACGCAAAAGAATGGCACTACCTTGAAAAAATAGGGGAAAATACAGTTAAAATCGTCCTAAAATTTCGTTTTTTAACTTATTTTTCCGAAATTCGCAGATGGATAAAAAACATTAGATTTTTTCATAGTTAAGGTTTAGTTAAATGGGGTTCACTTTGAAAGTGAGCCCCATTTTTAATGTCCTATACTGCTACATTTGACTTTATACATCATTTCGCCATTTGATAGATAGTTTCCATATCTATATGGTTCAAAACCTTGAAACATCCTTGTGTTGTTTTATAGTCACGGCTACATTTTCGAGCCATCTCCTTGATTTCATCGTCTGTGATATCACGCCCGATTAGTTCATGAATATTGATAGGCATTCCGATGGCATGATAAAAACGTTCCATGGCTTCAATTCCTTTAAGTGCAGTACCTTCCGGGTCGGTGAAATCGTTCGTTACACCCATTACATTCACTGCAAAACGCACGAAACGACTCACATTTTCCTTATAGACATATCGTGCCCAACTGGGCCAAACTGCAGCAAGACCGGCTCCATGGGTTACATCAAACATTCCGCTCAGTTCATGTTCCAACTGATGGGTAGCCCAATCGTCAGCCACACCACATCCTGTCAGTCCGTTGTGCGCTATACTTCCTCCCCACATGATTTGTGCACGATGACGATAATCCTCTGGATTCTTGAGCACAGCAAATATGCTATCCATCAGTGTACGCATTACCGCCTCAGCGACTTCTGTTGTCAGCGTCATATCATCATCATGAGTGAAATAACGCTCCATGGTATGCATGATCATATCTGTCACCCCTGCGGCGGTTTGGTAAGACGGAAGAGTATACGTGCGCACCGGATTCATAATCGCAAACTTAGGGCGGGTAATATCATTGGAATATCCCAACTTGATACCCCCATCTTCATTGGTAATCACACTTGATTCGCTCATCTCGCTTCCTGCAGCAGGTATGGTCAATACCGAAGCGACCGGCAAACACACTTCTGCATGGAGTTTTCCGAGATAAAAGTCCCAGACATCACCTTCGTAAGGCACTCCACATGCGATAGCTTTTGCTGAATCTATGACACTACCTCCACCGACAGCGAGAATAAAATCTACGCCCTCTTTGCGACAGAGCTCTATACCCTCGTAAACTTTAGAAAGACGGGGATTGGGCACAACACCTCCCAACATAAGGTATTCAACACCCTCTTGTGAAAGTAAACCACACACCTTATCCAATAGACCTGACTTGATGGCACTTTGTCCACCGTAATGGACAAGAACTTTCGTTCCACCATATTTCTTCACAAGTTCGGCCACTTTCTCTTCTGATTGTTTTCCGAAAACCACCTCAGTGGGGGTATAATACTTAAAATCTTTCATATTGTATTTTCGTTTGAAAATATTTGTATTTATTACCGATAAAGATACTGTTTATTATGATATGCTTTAAGGTATTAGGTTTAAATCACCACAAAATTAGAAAAAACTTGCAGAAACTTTTAGATTACCGATATTTAGTTCTTTTGATTATCAAATAATAATTATCTTTGCGAAATTATAAATAATCAATCATTTACTACTAAATAAATACTGATATGGCATTCAACAAGATTACAGCTGCTGAAGCTGCTGCATTCATCCAAAACGGAGATTCCATAGGTCTGAGTGGTTTTACCCCCGCAGGAACTCCAAAATGCGTCCCTGCTGAAATAGCAAAAATAGCCGAAAGTGAACATGCTGCCGGCAGAGCATTCAAAATCAACATATTAACAGGAGCATCTACGGGACAAAGTTGCGATGGCATGCTAGCCAACGCTCAAGCAATCAGATTCCGAACTCCTTATACAACCAACAAGGATTTCCGCACACGAGTGAACAACAATGAAATTTCATATTCCGACTTGAATTTGTCCAATGTTGCCACTCAAATCAGACAAGGATATTTAGGCAGTTTGGAATGGGCCATTATTGAGGCTTGCGAAGTGGAACAGGTTGGTAATAAAGCTCGTATATACTTGACTGCAGCAGGCGGTATCAGCCCTACAGTCTGCCGTTTGGCAAGCAAAGGCATCATTATTGAGTTGAACGCTTTCCACAGTAAGAACTGCATGGGTATTCACGATGTTTATGAAATTGAAGACCATCCGCATCGTACCCCTATCATGATTATGAAGGCGAGCGACCGTATCGGAAAACCATACATTGAAGTGGAGGCCGACCGCATCAAAGGAATCGTTGAATGTAACATTCCGGATGAAGCCCGCGCTTTCAAAGACGCCGATCCTATTACTACACAAATCGGCAATAATGTAGCTGACTTCCTTTTGGCAAACATGAAAAGTGGAAAAATCCCTCCTACATTCCTGAATCTTCAAAGTGGTGTGGGTAGTGGTGCAAACGCGGTGCTGGGAGCACTGGGTCAATGCCCTGAAGTTCCCAACTTCAACATCTACACCGAAGTGCTACAAGATGCACCGGTTCAATTGATGCGCGATGGCCGTGTCCTCTCAGCTTCTACATGTTCACTGACCGTGACCAACGAATGTTTGCAAGGCATTTATGATGACATGGATTTCTTCAAAGATAAATTGGTGCTCCGCCCTTCAGAGATTTCTAACTGTCCGGAAGTCATTGCACGTATCGGAGTTTGTTCATTGAACACCGCAATTGAAGTGGATATCTATGGTCATGTGAACTCAACAAAAATATGCGGAACCAAAATGATGAACGGTATCGGTGGTTCAGCCGATTTCACCAACAACGCCTACCTCAGTATCTTTACTTGCGGATCAACCACCAAGGGAGGTGCCATCAGTAGTATCGTTCCTTTCTGTTCGCATATTGACCACACCAGCCATTTCGTTGATGCCGTTATCACTGAATATGGAGTTGCTGATCTTCGTGGAAAATGTTCTATGGAAAAGGCTGCAGAACTTATCAAGGTGGCTCACCCCGACTATCGCCCAATGCTGAATGATTACCTGAAATATGCTGCAAAAAATGGCGGACACACCCACCACTGCTTATCAGCTGCTTTCGCTATGCATGATACACTGATGCGTAAAGGCGATATGCGTTTAACCGATTGGTCTGAATACATTAAATAAAAAATATGAAAAGAATATCATTATACATTGCTTTCATTTTAATGGGAAGCAGCATATATGCCCAAAAGTCCATCACCTCGGATGTCTTGAAAGAGTTGTCGGAGAGTTATCAGAATAACGGGACTGAAAAAGCCATCAGAAATGCTGTCAATGGAACATCCATCAAACAACTGACCCTCAATAGAGATGTAAAGAATGCTACGGATACATGGTTCAGTAACAGAGTGAATAGTTCCGGCGTAACAGACCAATTGCAAAGTGGACGCTGCTGGCTTTTCACCGGAACCAATGTTATCCGCGCCAGAGTCATGGCAGAAACAGGCATGAAAAATTTCCATTTCTCACAAGTTTATACTTTCTTCTATGATCAATTGGAAAAAAGCAACTTGTTCTTGCAAGGTATCATTGATACCCGCAAGAAACCTATGGACGACAAAATGGTAGAATGGCTGTTCCGCAATCCATTAAGCGATGGAGGACAATTTACCGGTGTTTCCGATTTGATTGAAAAATACGGACTTGTTCCACAAGAGGTTATGCCAGAAACATATTGTAGCAATAACACCAACGAATTTTCAGCACTCCTTAAACGTAAACTTCGTGAGTATGGTATTGGATTGCGTGAAGCATCAGACAATGGTGCTTCTGAAAAAGCGCTTGAAAAACAGAAAGTGGAAATGATGAAAACTGTTTACCGTATGCTGGTTTATGCCTATGGTAATCCAACGACCACTTTCAAATGGGCACCCAAAATCAATGGCAAATATACCCAAGAGCCTAAAACCTATACCCCGCAAAGTTTCTACAAGGAAATTTGTGGAGGAGAGGACTTGAATGCCAATTATGTCATGTTGATGAATGATCCTACGCGCGAATATAATAAGGTATATGAAATTGATTACGATCGACACACTTATGACGGTCACAATTGGGTATACTTGAATCTCCCAATCGAAGATATCAAGGAAGCAGCCATTGCAAGTATCAAAGACAGCACCATGATGTATTTCAGTTGCGATGTAGGCAAGTTCCTGAATGCTAAAACCGGCATTCTTGACATCAACAACTATGATTATGGTAATCTGTTCGGAACCACATTCGGTATGAACAAGAAACAACGCATCCAAAGTTTTGACAGCGGTAGCACACATGCCATGACACTGATGGCTGTAGATGTGGACGAAAACGGCAAATCAAAAAAATGGATGGTGGAGAACAGTTGGGGACCGACTCATGGTCATCAAGGACATCTGATCATGACCGATGAATGGTTCAACGAATACATGTTCCGTTTGGTCGTTAACAAGAAATATTGTTCACAACGCATCCTTGACCTGCTGCAACAAAAGCCTATCCGCCTACCGGCATGGGACCCTATGTTTCAAAATGAATTGTAAGTGACAATACCTATATAATAGATGAGCAAAATGAAGAAGATTAGAGCAGCCATTGTCGGATATGGCAATATAGGTCGTTATGCTTTACAAGCACTTGAAACCGCTACAGATTTTGAGGTTGCGGGTATCGTCAGACGCAATGGCGATGAAAATAAGCCAAAAGAATTAGGTGCATACAAAGTTGTCAAAGACATACGTGAACTGAGTGATGTTGATGTTGCCATATTAGCTACACCAACACGTAGCGTAGAAAAGTATGCCAAAGAGATTCTTGCGCTCGGTATCAATACTGTAGATAGTTTTGATATACATTCACAAATCACCTCCTTACGCCGTTCATTGAATGAAAGTGCAAAAGAAGGAAATGCAGTTTCCATCATTTCTGCCGGATGGGATCCGGGAAGTGACTCTATTGTCAGAAGTATGCTGCAAGCCATAGCTCCGAAAGGAATCACATATACCAACTTCGGACCGGGTATGAGCATGGGGCACACTGTGGCCGTAAAAGCCATTGATGGTGTAAAAGCCGCACTGTCCATGACCATTCCTACCGGCACGGGAATCCACCGACGCATGGTGTATATAGAACTTGAAGAAGGTTATGAATTTGCACAAGTAGCAGCAGCCATCAAAGCCGATGCCTACTTTGTAAATGACGAGACACATGTCATTCAGGTACCTAATGTAGACGAACTATTGGACATGGGGCACGGTGTCAACCTGACCCGCAAGGGTGTTTCCGGTACAACACAGAATCAGTTGTTTGAATTCAACATGCGCATCAACAATCCTGCACTTACCGGACAAGTGTTAGTGTGTGCAGCCAGAGCAACCATGCGACAGCAACCGGGTTGCTACACCATGATTGAAGTTCCTGTTATTGATTTGTTAGAAGGAGATCGTGAAGAATTAATCAGCCATTTAGTATAAAAAAAGGCCTAAAAAACGTGATTTTTACCGGGAAAAAGAGTTTTTTGGTTCATTTTAGAAAAATAATGAGGTACAAATAAGCGTTGTTTTAACAATTATGCATATCTTTGTCCCGAATGTAACGATTTATTTATTAACTTAATAAGAACATTTATGAAAAAGTCTCTATTGTTATTGGCGAGCATCATCGGCTTAAGCACTTTGAATGCTCAAACATTTGAGCAAACAACTAAATTCCGCGACAATTGGTCAATCGGTATCAATGGCGGTATTGTTTCTCCGCTTACTCATAGCGCATTCTTCAAGAACGCTCGCGCTACTGTAGGTGTAAACTTGAACAAACAATTCTCTCCTATCTATGGTTTGACAGTTGAGAATATGTGGAACATCAACGCATTTGACAGCCAAGCAGCATTTGATGCAACAAACTTGTCATTGTTGCACCGTGTAAACTTGAACAACGTATTCTGCAAATATGATGGTAAACCTGATTTGTTCGAAGTTGAAGCTGTTGCAGGTTTCGGTTGGTTGCACGTCAACGATGCTTATCCACACTCA
>JAGBUF010000144.1 GCA_017630975.1 Paraprevotella sp.
CCATGATTATGTTCTTGGTGCTCAACACCTCCGGACTGACCCTTATTCCCGTCAGCATTTTGGTGTATCGGGCACAAATGGGAGCAGCTCAACCAAGCGACATTTTCATTCCTATTCTTTTGGCCACATTCGCGTCTACATTAGTCGGTATTATTGTTACTGCCATATACCAGCGTATCAACCTATTCAATAAGACCATCCTGCTCACACTTGGCGGTGCATGCACATTCATTGCGTTGTTGATTTGGGGATTCAGCTTAATGGACAAGGAAGAAATGAACATTTGGAGTACCACCATTGCCAATGTACTCCTATTTGGCATTATCATCACCTTCATTCTTGCCGGTATCATCAAAAGAATAAACGTCTACGATGCCTTTATTGAAGGAGCGAAAGACGGTTTTACAACAGCAGTCAGAATTATACCTTATTTGGTAGCTATCCTTGTGGCCATCGGTGTTTTTCGTGCCTCTGGTGCGATGGACTTTTTGATACAGGGGATATCATCAGCCATCACCGCATGAGGAGGAAATGCCGATTTTGTCGGTGCACTTCCCACAGCATTAATGAAACCACTCAGCGGAAGCGGAGCAAGAGGTATGATGGTAGATGCAATGTCTACTTATGGAGCAGATTCATTTGTCGGCAGACTGAGTTGTATTTTCCAAGGTTCCACCGACACTACCTTCTATATCTTAGCTGTTTATTTTGGAAGTGTTGGAGTTAGAAATACCCGCCATGCTGTGACATGTGGACTGTTAGCTGATTTAGCAGGAATATTGGCTGCAATAGGAATCGCATACCTGTTTTTCTCATAGCAAAGGAATCAGCCAACCCCCAAGTCTGTGTTGTTAAAAAGGACCTCTATGCCTTGTTCATCCTTTATGGAAGGATAAACCTCCTCTTTAAACCAACTCACCAAGTCTTGATCCTCCCTTATTGCAGTGGTATTATTACAAAAGATATTGACACTGAAGTATTCAAAATACTGTTTTGCTGTTTGTATATCTGAAAGGATGCGTTCTTTTTCTTCTCCATTTGTACAACAAAGCAGACATACTCCATGAAAGAACTGAGCAACATCCTGCGCTGTCACATGAGATGGAATACCTTTTTTCCAAAAAATCCTTAACTTTGGATCAAACGTTTCAATGCCACAACGGAATTTTACTATTGCCGGTGTAAACTGCTCTGCGAAAGACTTTAACTGATGACGATACATCCAATGCGCCTCAAACCATATCGTATGGATTTTCTTCTCCTGCACAATACGTCTGATATGCGATATGGTCCTATCATCCAACTCAAGCGCAGAACCTGAATTGATTACATCCAAGACACCCAATTCACCTGTAACCCGTTCCAATACATCTTTGTTCGTCGCATATGGATCTTCACTCACATCCTGATGGTAATCACAAAACGTACATTTACCCCATTTGCAACCTTGACCTTGTAGGAGTACAAACTCCCTCGGCATCTTCGTATGTATTACTGCGTATCTATCCATGCTTGGTCTTTCTTCCGATTCTTCCTTCAATACAACGAATGGCAACATAAGCCATAGGAGTTCCGAAGAACGTTTCAATCAACAATTTAGAACAATATTGGAAGATTATCATCAATAACAGATCATGAGTAGAAACTACCCCTGCAAAAGCAATCAATACGAATGGTAGTGTATCAAACAGATAACCTATCATTGAGCTTCCGATGGTACGGAGCCATAGCCAACGCCCACGCGTTTTGATTTTGATTCGTTCCATGAACCATGCATTAGACAACTCACCAAAAAGGAAACCTGCCAATGAAGCTAACACGATGCGCGGTACATACGTAAACACCTGATTGTATGCCGATGCATTGGACGACAAATAGTCCGGCGAAGGAAGCCAAACACCTATTTGCGTGCAAATCACCATCACCACATTGCAAACAAAAGTCAACCAAATGACTTTCTTTGCAGTTCGATAGCCCCATATTTCTGTCAGTACATCACCCAGCATATAAGCAAAAGGAAAAGTAATAGTACCGGCATCAAAATAGACCCATCCGAAAAAGCTAACGATTTTTACCGCCATTACGTTTGACACCAGATACAACGTAATGAACAAAGCTGTCACAATCATCAAAGACATGCTGTCTGTCACTCGGTTTTTGAAAGGGTTTTCCGATACCTTATCCATAGAAATGAATTTTAAATCCGACGCAAAGGTAAGAACTTTTATGTTAAGCCCCATCATCTCTTCCTCCTTATCTTAATGATTTTTATAACGTTTTATCCCCTTTATATATCTTTTATATCGTATCTTTGTGAGCATCTACATCATAAAAGAGGATATGGCAGAACTTAAAACCGTGGTCAAGGACACAGCTATTTACGGGCTCAGCAGTATCGTAGGTCGCTTTTTGAACTATTTGTTAGTACCACTATACACAGCAAAAATTGCAGCATCAAGCGGAGGCTATGGTGTCATCACGAATATTTATGCATACGTAGCCTTCGTATTGGTCATACTTATTTTCGGAATGGAGACTACATTCTTCCGTTTTGCTAATAAAGACGGTGAAAATCCGAAACAGGTTTATGGTAACGCATTGATGATAGTAGGTAGCACATCCCTTATGTTTGTTTTACTTCTATTCTCATTTTTGCCTTCTTTATCTTCCGCCATGGGCTACCTTCACCACCCCGAATTTATCGGAATGATGGGAATCTGCGTAGCACTTGATGCTATACAAGCCATACCTTTTGCATGGTTGCGTTACAAGAGACGCCCTATTAAATTTGCAGCATTGAAGATGTTGTTCATCATACTGAACATCACTCTCAATCTCCTTTATTTTGTTATTATACCCTATTGGTACGAGCTAGAACCTGAGTTCGTCAGTAAATTTTACGATCCCAATTATGGTGCCGGCTATGCCTTTGTTTTGAACTTGATTTGTACTTCAGTCATCACATTATTTTTCTTCCCAGAATTGAAAGAGGCTGAATATAAATTCAACAAGGACCTGGTAAAACGGATGCTATCCTATTCTTGGCCCATCCTCATTTTAGGTATTGCCGGTATTCTGAACCAAACCGTGGACAAAATGATATTCCCGTTAGTATATGGTGATACCGAACAAGGACAAGTAGAATTGGGGATATATGGTGCATCAGTAAAGATTGCCATGATCATGGCGATGATTACACAAGCATTCCGTTTTGCTTACGAACCGTTTGTATTTGGCAATGCCAAAGAGAAAGATAGCAGTAAAACGTATGCTGTTGCAATGAAGTTCTTTATTATCTTTACCTTGTTGGCTTTTCTTTGCGTAATCGGTTATATGGACATATTGAAATTCATCATTGCTCCCGATTACCGAGAAGGACTAAGAGTAGTACCGATTGTTATGGCTGCTGAAATCATGATGGGCATCTATTTCAACTTGTCATTTTGGTACAAACTGATAGACAAAACCATATGGGGAGCATGGTTTTCATTAGCAGGCTGCGTTGTGCTGATTGCCGTAAATGTTATCTTTATTCCGAAAATCGGATATATGGCTTGTGCTTGGGGTGGCTTTGCCGGTTATGCCACTTCCATGTTATTGTCGTACTTTGTAGGACAAAAGAAAAACCCCATCCAATACCCACTCAAGAGTATCGGTGTGTATTTGACCATTGC
>JAGBUF010000145.1 GCA_017630975.1 Paraprevotella sp.
GCAACATCATATTGGCACCCGTAGAAACATACGTAATCAAATGGAATTTATAGCCAAAACGTCCTATTAATATGGCAATAATCAACGGACCACCTGCCAAACCTAATTTTACCGGAGTGGGAACACCCGGTATCGCAAAAGGAATACTTCCAAAGATAATACCCACTAAAATACCAACAAAAATCGTTATCAAGTTCGGATGATTCAGTTTCTTCACAGAATTACCCATCTTTGATGCCACGCGATCAACAGCATCTTCAGGACCGACCACCACCATTTTATCACCAATCTGTATACGCAAATGTCTGTCAGCAAACAAGTTCATTCCGGAACGGGATATCCGTGTCACGTTAACACCATGCACAGAACTGAAATGCAACTGACCCAAAGTCTTACCATTCATTTTGGGTTGCGTAACCAATATAGTTTTGGAAACTAAGGGAACATCTTGTTCTTCCCAATTGACATACTCTTCCGGACCGATAAAAGCTTGTATAGCTTCGGCATCATCCTCAGCACAAACGATAAACAAATGGTCACCTAAATACATTATGGTATCCTTTGTAGGGATGCTGACATGACCGTCGTGCAAGGCACGCGAACAAACATAGTCACGCCCCAAAAAGTTCCTGACTTGTAAAACCGTCTTACCATGAAGTGCTTCATTCGACACACGCAACGTCATTTTATGCGGTTTGGCATGGGGATTCTCTGCCATCTGCTTCATGATTTCCTCTTCTTCATCCTTCAATACCACTCTACAGATATAACGGATCGCTATGGTAGCCGCAATGATTCCCACTACTCCTAAAGGATAAGCACAAGCATAACCGGATGCTATTTGCGGAACAGACTGCCCTTCCCCGAATACCTGCGACAACGCCTCTGTCGCTGCACCCAATCCCGGTGTATTGGTAATGGCGCCACAAAGTACACCCACCATCATCGGTAGATTTTTTACATCAGTAGTATCCATAAAACAAAAATACAACACCAACATCACCACGATATTGAGCGCAACAATTCCACACGCCAATGCATTCAATGTAATACCTCCCTTTTTAAAAGACTCAAAGAATCCTGGACCCACTTGTAAACCAATACAATAGACGAACAAAATAAGTCCAAAATCTTGAATAAAATTCAAGGTTGAAAGGGTACCTGTAAATCCAAAATGACCGGCAAGAATACCGGCAAAAAGGACAAATGTGACACCTAATGAAATTCCGAATACTTTGATTTTTCCCAAATACACTCCTAATGATATCACCGCAGTATATAGTAATAAGATATGTGCGATGGAGTCCGTATCAAAAAGGACCTGTTGCAACCAATCCATAATTATGATGTTTATTAAAGTATTTTGTTGTAAAATTTTGACAAAGTTACGAAAAAAGGACATTAACTCTATTTTTTTTTACAATTTTATTCATTCTCAAAAGTTTTTGCTTATTTTTGCTTGGTTGAATTAAATCTATTTTAAAAACATAATAAACAACTATGGCAAATAGTAAAGAAAGACTTTTTTCTGACTTTAGTGCACCTACCAGACAGGAATGGATTGATAAAATCAATGTAGACCTGAAGGGGGCTGACTATCAGAAAAAAATGGTTTGGAAAACCAATGAAGGTTTCAGTGCAGAACCCTTCTATCGTAAAGAGGATTTGGAAGGTATGTCTTTGACAGATGCACTTCCCGGACAATTTCCTTATTTAAGAGGTAACAAAAAAGACAACAACCGTTGGTATGTTCGTCAGGACCTCAAAGTTACCAACCCACAAGAGGCTAACGAGAAAGCACTTGACATTCTCGGCAAGGGGGTCACCTCTCTTGGTTTCAAAATTGCAGCCAAGGATTTAAGCCCAGAGTTCATCGCCACACTGATGAATGGTATCGCTGCTGATGCTGTTGAATTGAACTTCAGCACATGTCAAGGACACACCATTGAATTGGCAAAATTATTGGTAGCCTATTTTGAGGAGAAAGGTTATGACCCATCCTCCCTCGTGGGAAGTGTCAACTTTGACCCGATGCAAAAGATTCTGTCCAAAGGCAAGGACACCACTGCTTTGCTGGAAAACTTGAAGGAGTTGGTAAACATCCTTGCTTCTTACAAGAAGTTCCGTTGCGTATGCGTAAATGCTGATATGCTCTGTAACTCCGGCGCATATATCTATCAAGAATTAGGATATGCTTTGGCTTGGGGAAATGAATATCTGAACCTCATGGTAGAAGCAGGAATTCCTGTTGACCTCGCTGCAAAAAAAATCAAATTCAATTTTGGTATCAGCGGCGTATACTTCATGGAAATTGCCAAATTCCGCGCTGCCCGTATGATCTGGGCAAATATCGTCAAACAATATCAACCGGAATGTAACTGCTCTTGCAAGATGTATGTCAACGCAACTACTTCATCTTACAACAAGACCGTATTTGATAGTTATGTCAATATGCTCCGCACACAAACTGAAGCGATGAGCGCAGCATTGGCAAGTGTTGATGCTATTGTTGTCACTCCATTTGACGCTACATACGAAACTCCGACTGAATTTGCGGAACGCATTGCGCGCAATCAACAGTTACTGCTACAAGAAGAGAGCCATTTGGATAAGATTGTAGACGTAGCCGGTGGTTCATACTTCATTGAAACACTGACACAGTCATTGGCAAAACAAGCATGGAACCTTTTCCTTGAAGTGGAAGAAGAAGGTGGTTTCTTGACAGCCATTAAGAACGGCACCGTACAAGATGTGATAAACAAGACCAATGCAGAACGTCATGCCAACGTGGGCAAACGTAAGGAATTCTTGTTAGGCACTAATCAATTCCCTAATTTCAATGAGACCAGCGAAGGAAAGGCTCCTGTAGAAACTTGTGGATGTTGCCACAGCAATAGCTCTTGCGAAAAGCCATTTGCAAAAATAGAAACGACTCGTATGGCTTCTGATTTTGAAGACTTACGCTTGCAAGTGGAAAAGGCAGAAAAACAACCGGTGGCATTCATGCTGACAATTGGTAATTTGGCAATGCGCCAGGCACGTGCACAATTTAGCTGCAACTTCTTGGCTTGCGCCGGATACAAAGTGATAGACAATTTGGGATTCCCAACCGTGGAAGAAGGCGTTGAAGCAGCCATAAAGGCCAATGCCGACATTGTTGTTTTGTGTTCAAGCGATGATGAATATGCTGAATATGCCATCCCAGCATTCAAGGCTTTGGATAATCGTGCCATGTTCGTTGTTGCAGGCGCTCCGGCTTGTGCAGACGAATTGAAGGCTGCCGGCATTGAAAACTTTATCCACGTTCGTGTTGACCAACTGAAAACACTGAAAGAGTATAACGCTAAATTGGGAATCAAATGAGACAGAATTTTAAAAACATAGATATATTTGCCGGCTTTGAATCACAAAATGGACAAGCATGGCAAAAAGCCAACGGCATAACCGCCAATTGGACAACACCGGAACAGATTGATATTCAACCGGTGTACACAAAAGAAGACTTGGAAGACATGGAACACTTGGACTTCGCTGCCGGTATACCTCCATTCCTCCGTGGTCCTTATAGTATGATGTACCCGTTCCGCCCGTGGACCATACGTCAATATGCAGGTTTCTCAACAGCTGAAGAGAGTAACGCTTTCTATCGTCGCAACTTGGCAAGTGGTCAGAAAGGTTTGTCTGTAGCATTTGACCTTCCTACGCACCGCGGTTACGACCCGGACAATGAACGCGTGGTAGGTGATGTAGGTAAAGCCGGAGTTTCTATTTGTTCATTGGAGAACATGAAAGTTTTGTTTGAGGGAATTCCTTTGAACAAGATGTCTGTTTCCATGACCATGAATGGTGCCGTATTACCTGTTTTGGCATTCTACATCAATGCTGGTTTAGAGCAAGGTGCACAATTGGAAGAGATGGCAGGTACCATCCAGAATGATATCTTGAAAGAATTCATGGTGCGTAATACTTACATCTATCCGCCTGCATTCTCCATGAAAATCATTGCCGACATCTTTGAGTTTACTTCACAAAAGATGCCTAAATTCAACTCTATCTCTATCTCCGGTTATCACATGCAAGAGGCCGGTGCTACTGCTGATATCGAGTTGGCATACACTTTGGCAGATGGTATGGATTACTTGCGCGCCGGTGTAAATGCCGGTATCGACATTGATGCTTTCGCTCCACGTTTGTCTTTCTTCTGGGCGATTGGCATGAATCATTTCATGGAAATTGCCAAGATGCGTGCTGCTCGTTTGTTGTGGGCAAAGATTGTCAAGAGTTTCGGAGCAAAGAATCCGAAGTCAATGGCTTTGCGTACACACTCTCAGACATCAGGATGGTCACTCACCGAGCAAGACCCCTTCAACAATGTGGGACGTACTTGTATTGAAGCGATGGCCGCTGTATTGGGACACACCCAGTCATTACACACCAACGCATTGGACGAGGCAATCGCATTGCCTACTGACTTCTCGGCACGTATCGCACGTAACACCCAAATCTATATCCAAAACGAGACACAGGTATGCAAGCACATCGACCCATGGGCAGGCTCATACTATGTTGAAACTTTAACCAACGAATTGGTTCAAAAGGCATGGGCTCACATTCAGGAAATTGAGAAATTGGGCGGTATGGCAAAAGCTATTGAAACCGGTCTTCCCAAGATGCGTATTGAAGAAGCAGCAGCAAGAACTCAAGCACGTATTGACTCCGGTATACAAACCATCGTAGGTGTAAACAAATATCCTTTGGAGCATGAAGATCCAATTGATATTCTTGAGATTGACAACACAGCCGTTCGCTTACAACAAGAAGAGAACCTCAAAGTACTGAAGGCCAACCGCAATGAAGAAGAAGTGCAAAAAGCACTTGCAGCTATTACAGAATGTGTTCGCGAGTTCAACGAAGGTAAGAAAAGCGAAAACAACTTGCTTGACCTTGC
>JAGBUF010000146.1 GCA_017630975.1 Paraprevotella sp.
GCAACACTAGAGGCTTCGTACGCACAAGTATTGGAAGATCTCAATAAGGCTGATGAATTAGTGACACGCATCGGAAGTGACGCTGCATTTGTTACGGAGGGTGCTGTAGATGCTTTATTGGCTCGTGTGTATCTTTATATGAAGAATTGGGATAAAGCGATTGAACACGCAACGAATGTCATTACATCCCAATCGGGGTCATATACCGTATATAGTCTTGCTGACATCAACTCATACGTTTCTACTGCAAGCGGTGTAATGAACGAGTATCAAGCCATGTGGACTTACGATTCATCAGATGAAATCATTTGGAAAATCAGTTTCTCCACCTCCGACATGGGAGGTTCATTAGGCACTTTATTCATGGGCATTACCGGAGGACAATATAACCCGAATTATGTTCCAGCAAAATGGCTCATTGACTCGTATGATGGATACGACATGCGCCGCACCTCATTTTTCTCGTTAGTTACCACCATGCAAGGCGTCAGCACAGAAGTTGTAGTCAAATACCCTGGCAATCCAACAATTGATGGTTCTGCCGGAAATTTCTATACGAACATGCCTAAAGTGTTACGTTTGAGCGAGGTATATCTGATTCGCGCAGAAGCATACGCTATGAAGGGCGAAACCAATAAAGCCAACAGCGATTTAACCACTTTGCGTAAAGCGCGTATCCAAGGATATGGATCAGCAAACCATAGTCAAGAAAAACTTTTGGAAGAAATACAAGAAGAACGTGCGAAAGAACTGTTCCTCGAAGGTTTTCGTTTAGCAGATTTGAAAAGATGGGAAAAAGGATTTGAACGCCAACCACAAAACGGGACCATCAACGGCGACCACTACTCTTCATTGAAAGTTAGTGGAACAGACAAGAAATTCACTTGGTTAATTCCGCAACACGAGATTACCGCCTCAAAAGGCTTAGTAATTCAAAATGAACAATAATCCACACAATACATTTCATTCATGAAGAAAATCATCTCATATATATTCCTACTCGCCGTAATAACCATGAGCTTTACGGCTTGCGAAAGTGAGCAGGTCTATTACAATGACAAAAGCTACGTCATGTTCTCTGATTCATTGTGGGACATGCCTATCACAGAAAACAACGAGAAATGTTTTGATATCTACATCGGTAGTACAACGACATCGGATGTGGACCGCACTTATATGGTGGATGTGGACATGAAACGTACGAATGCCATCGAAGGTTACCATTTTGACATATTGTCACGAAACGTGGTGATTAAAGCAGGTGAACGTGTAGGTAAGATTACCTTAAAAGGTTATTACGACAATATGGAAGTTAAGGACAGTCTGGCAATTACATTGAAACTACTGAGTACAGATGAAGAAACACTTGACTTCTACAACAATTGGGCAAATGTAAGATTGTACAAGTGTCCTCCATTCAATATCATGGACTATGTGGGTGACATGCGCTTGACCTGCACCTTCCCGTTCAGCACCACCCAAGTAAGTAAATTCTTGGTAAAAACAGAAAAGAAAAACGATAGCACATTAATCGTAAAATCTCCTTTTGACGATACTCACGATTTGACACTAAAATTCCACACTGCGAAAGACAACCCGTTTGACACGACCATTGACATGGTGGAACAAATCGCTTTTACAGATTCATATTATGGTGAAGTTGCGATGATGACCATTCCGGGAGTGGATAGTTACTATCTGCCGGAAGACCGTGCCTTCGTGCTAATTCTGAATGTTTTCATCCCAAAGGTGGGCGCATTCGGTAATTATTATTATATCTTTGAATGGGTAAAACCGGAAATAGCAGAAGCTGAGAAGAATGGTATCACTAATCCTTACTAATTTACAATGAAAAGAAAACTATTGGCTACGATATGGAGCATATTGTTTGGAATGCTCGTTGTCTTCTACCTTGTGGCATGCACTGAAGATAAAAACATTATAGAGGAAGAATTTGGAACAACCATCTTTGAAGTGGAACCCATCACTTTTGAAGGCATTGCCGGAGAACAAGAGGAAGAGATACACTTCATTGCCGGCGCACCATGGACTGCTACCTTTACCAGTTCCAACAACTGGGTGTCAGCCTCCCCTACACAGGGAAAAGCAGGCGACGCATATATCCGAATCACCCCCTACAGTGACAATAAGAGTTCTACCACACGCAGTGCGGACCTGATGATATTGGTTGATGGACAAGATACACCTTTCATGGTGAGAGTAACACAAGAATCTGCCGCTCAAAGCGACCTGCAAATCACCGGCGACGTAAACGAGGGAGTGATGACATTAATCGCAGACGAAAGCGGAAACAAATTTATTGGAACCTTACAAGTAAAATCGTCTAGTAAATGGGAAATTATTTCTAACAGCCATAGTAATCGGTTGTCATTTTCAAAAGACAAAGAACCCCAAGACGGCAATGAAACAAATGTGACTCTTACTGTCATGGCAGACTATAGTCAATTTAACCAACCCACAATGAGTGGTGATTTTCAATTGCAAGTTCCAGGAACAACACCAATAACCATTCAAGTTATAGCTACAGCTGAATGTAATGTATTTGATTCGGAAACAGCAAACGCGATTGAGAGATTGGAATATGAAATGGTTGATACACTGAAAGTAGGAACATACCAAACTTTATTCTACGTCACATCCAATATTGCCTGGGAAATCAAGAATCTGCCTTCATGGTTAGCATTTGCCAACGAAAATGAGACTGCAACCAATCGTAAAGAGAATGGCACCATCCAAACACGCCCGGTAGGTGTTGGAGTATTGGTGAAAGAAGAAGCTTTATCTGCAGAAGCAAGGAGCACAGACCTCGTATTGAGCAATCAAAGGGGCGAAATTCTAAAAACAATCCATTTGGAATTTAAAGGTATAAACAATAACTACCTACAACATGATTTTGCATTCCCTTCTGTTGATCCATTGGGTGGCGACTTCTCTTTTGAAGCTAAAGCAAGTTATATTGATCCGGAAAATGAAGAAGATTATTGGAAGAAAATAGAGCTTCCATTTCATATCAAAACTTCTTTGGATTATTCATCTATTGACAATGCACCTTATCATTTAGTCATGTGTAATGCACACAACGGTATCATCAGCAGAGAGGAGGTACATTGGGCAACACTAAGAATGGGAGACGAAACTAGCAGTTTGAATGGACTATACACAAAAGAAATCTATCTCAAAGCGAACGATCGTGGCGATGCTGATGATCAGAACGGAATTACTAATCCTGCCAACCTCAGAGAAGCCTTTATTTTCATCGTTCCTAAAAATATAGGATTCAACGATTTGTTTATAGAGGGAACATCATTGTTAAAAGAAGAATACGCAGAAAGTTTCTCTCATATCTTACAGAAACAAGATCATGGAATCAACTATGTATTAAATATAAATGGTTTAGAGAATGGAACAACACTATATGTTCCAGCAGAAGGTGGTTCATTTGAGTTTGACGTTCTTGATGTGACTACCGATCAACTCACTCCGGAACTAGTCCGTCTTTGGTACAACTCTGGTACTGGCGAATGGGAAGAAAGAGCAGCAACAACTGCTCAAGAAAATTCCATTACTATCGGTTTCATCCGATCACAAGAGACCGGAAAATTGGAAACGATGGTAGTTAGCGTCGCCCCTGATATGGTAACAGCAACACGCGGCTTCCGATTTAAAATCAACGCCTTCCGAGGCGACGGATACAGCGACATGAATGTACTGACGTTTGACATCATGTTGAAATAAGAACATAGTGCTGAAATGATTATGAAAATAAAACAGAAAAACATGAAGATAAAATTCAGTTTTAAATACTTATTACCTACCATTATGGCTATATTTTTAATAGCATTCGGTAGTTGTTCGGAAAACGACGAGGTAATAAATACAAACCAGTACGGATATATTCAATTGAAATTGTACAAACAAGGCAAAAGAGCCATTCTTGAAGGTAGTGAGTTGCAACGTCTTGGAGATGCCAAGAAAATAGAAATTTCATTGTTATACAATGGAAAAAGCATCAAACAAACGCTCAAACTTAATTCTACCGGAACGAATGGTAGCGAATTTGCGTTGACTTCTGAAAATCTTAAACTTACAGCCGGACAATACACCATTGTAGGCTATGTTATTTATGGAGAATACAAAGAAGGCAGTATGGCAGAGATTCTTCAAATAGGAACACCCGATGAGGAAAAAGTCTTTACCATTGAGCCCAACCATATCACTACACATCCCTTGTATATCAAAAGCATAGAATATGGTACTTTCAGTGCGACGTTGGAAAAGCTATTACCAGAACTCCCCCTAAAAAAAGGCGATATTCCCACCTACACTAATTTGTTTGACTATGACCAGACAGATAGCATTGAGTTTGTTTTCTCAAGAAACGTAAACGGAATCAACTACCGGGAGGAACATAAAGTAAAAACCTGGAAAAATAAAGATGAACGTTATTTCCATACCGACACCTTGGAATTACAAGCCGGCAATTACACGCTAATTCATTATGAGCTATTCAATAAAGGCAGAAAATTCATGTATGCTGAAGACACGGAAATCACGTTTGAAATCAAGCATTTCGAAATGACAGAGCAAACCGTAACAGTGAAGATACAAGAAAATGAGGCTCTGCATGACTATATTGCACTCAAACAAATTTGGGATGCCATGGATGGTAAAAATTGGAGTTTCACAGGAGATGCCGAAGTAGCCGAAGCGAACTGGTTGTTTGAATTTGCTGATGGTACTCCCCGCCCTATTGACGCATGGGGTGACCAACCGGGGGTAGAGCTGAATAGCGAAGGACGCGTTATCTCTTTGAACCTCGGAGCATTCAATCCTCTTGGAGTGGTCCCTGCTGCTATCGGTCAATTATCTGAACTTCAGATCCTCTATCTCGGAACTCATGATGAAGAGTATGAAGGTGATGTCAATGATGGAATGGAGGGCATGAGATACAATCCTTATACATTGGCAAAAAGAGGCATCGACCTCCGCCAAAACCGTCTGGAAATAGCAAAGGAACGTACCGCATTGAGAAGGAGTGGAAACAACAAGGGACTTTACCGCTCAAAACTGAAGTTCGGCAATACAACAACAAAATACAAATATTTACAACCATACGCACAAGCGGCAGGAGAACCTGCCAATCGTATTACAGGAATTGACGAAGCCATTGGAAATCTGAGCAACTTGGAAATACTATTCATTGCAAATACCCAAATGAAAGAACTCCCGAAAGGCATCTCAAAACTGACAAAATTAACGGATATCGAATTGTTCAACCTGCCACTAACTGATTTGGATGGTAGTATGTTCAAGGATTTGAAAGAGCTGATTTCTGTCAATATTTCCGGACTATACAAGATGACCCCGGAAAAGATTCTTGCTGTTTTGGAAGAGGTTTGTAAGAATTGCGTAAACGTTCAATTGCTATATATCAACGACAATAAACTGACAGCTCTGCCTAGCAATCTTCACCACATGAGTGATTTACGATTACTGGATGCAGCCTTCAATAAGATTACTACTGTTAAAAGTATCCGTCCCATTACACCGGTACAATTGATTTTGGACTTTAACAAAATCAGTGAAATCCCCGCCGACTTCTGTAATGTTGACGATATGGAATTGTTTTCTGCCGTTGCTAATAATATACAGCAATTCCCTGCCTTCCTTTCTAACATGGAGGGGGGATATACAATATCAGAAATTGACCTGACAACTAATAAAATGCATGGTTTCCAAAATGGTTTTAAAGGTATTAGAGTGGAGAAACTCAGTATGGCCATGAATGAATTGGGAAAAAGAGAAAATGACACTAAAAAAGGTGAGTTCCCACGTGAATTTGCAGATACGAAATCAGAAATCAATTATCTAGTTGTTGCCAACAATAATATTGACACGATTCGCAATGCAGCACTAAAGAATTTTCATTCTTTGCAAGCAATAGACTGTGCTGGTAACAACTTAAAGAGCATACCCAGCGGATTTAATACAGAGAACCTCCCCTACCTCTCTGGTGTTGAATTCAGTTATAATCAATTCCGAGAATTTCCCGATAATATTCTACAACCGGCAAGAATGAGCCAGTTGCTGCTGGGTAGTCAAGGTTATTTCAGAGATGAAGCACAAACAAAGTGGGTACGCACGATGACCGAATGGCCCGCATACTTACATGAACACACAGGATTGGTGATTGTTGATTTCTCCGGTAACGATTTCCGTTCTGTAACCACATTCCCTTCTAATTTGAACTCATTAGATATAAGCAATAACCCAAATATCAAGATGACTGTCCCCGCAAGTATCGTATATCGTATACAAAACGGATTATTCGGACTGACATTTGACGAAGAACAAGACATCACTTTTTTAAACTAAAGAAAGATGAAAAGATATATAAATTCATGTCATAAGCTCTTAATCATTTCCACCGTCATTTTCACTTGCATATTAACTGCTTGCGAAGAGGCAGAAGAACTATCATTCAATGGTATCTCACTTAGCGAAGAACAATTAGATTTCGGAGCTGACGGGGGGAAGTACACCATTGCCTTAAACGCATCACAAGAATGGACTGTGATGAGCGACCGAGAATGGTGCTTGGTCAATCCTGCAAACGGAAATGGCTCTACCATTTGTGAAATCACGGTTGATAGCAGCTATTTATATAAGGAACGTGAAGCTCACCTCACATTCAGATGTGGGAAATATAGTCGTCAGATACTCATCAACCAATTGGGATATGAGAAAGTCATAAAATTAGATAAAAACATATTAGAGGTACCCGACTATACAGAATATGACAAAATGTTTGAAACTGTAAAGGTCACCTCCAATATCTCATATGACATTGAAATAGAATACGATGACCCTCTCCAAACAGATTGGATCAAGGTAAAAAAAGAGGATACAAAGTTAGGATCTATCCCTCGTCCCTCAAACATCCGTATTGATTACGAACTTTATACTGAAAGTGACAAAGACAGAACCGCGACCATCATCTTCAAGCAAAAGGATGTGGAAAACAATGAAACGCCGGTTGAGACAAAACTTGTATTCTGCCAGAAAAAGGCACAAGAGATTATCCCTTCACGCGAAGGAGACTCATTGGCTATATTGGCTATCGCACGTATTATGAAATGCGCACAGAATTGGGATACAACAACACCGATTATTCATTGGAATAACATACAAACCGAAGAAGTAGAATATGTAAACCAAAACGGAGAAACAGTAGACGAACTACGTGTGGTTGCATTGAGATTCTCATTATTTGACACAGACAGAACGATCCCCTACCAAATCAGAAAGTTAGACCAATTGAGAACCCTTATATTTACAGGTAATACTGATGCTGCCGGTAAGAACATCGTTTTAGAAGATGATATCACCTATCTCCCAAAACTGAAATCATTGAGTCTATTGGGTTATGGAATCAGTAAACTACCAGAAAGGATGAAAGAAATGACACAATTGGAAGAATTGGAGTTAAGTGGAAACAATCTTACATCTATTCCTTTGGATATCATCACTACATTAGATAAACATCATCTGACATATGTCAATTTGAGCAATAACCGAGTTAAAGATGTTTTTGGAAAATTAAATGAAAATGCAGATGAAAAAGATAAGCTGGGATTACATGGAACGATTCCTGAAGCTCTCTTCACACTGAAGAATGTAGTATACTTGGGATTATCCTACAATTATTTTGAAGGAGAGATTCCTGATATGGGATATGATGCCAGTCAATATACAACTGAAGAAGAGAAAATAGCCAACAACCCCATTTTGCCACAAATGGAAAACCTTTCATTGAACTTGAATTTCTTATCAGGAAAGATTCCCGATTGGATTTTATACCATAAGAACCTGAAATGCTGGGACCCGTATACGCTGATATTCAACCAATTTGAAAACGGGAAGGATTCATCCGGCAAACGCATCGGATTCACCAACGAACCGACATACATCCGTCGCTCATGTCCATTGTGGAGCGCTGAGGACGAAGAAGAAGAGTTTGAGATGACCAAATCCAACTCATTCAATACAAATTTCAAATATTCAATGGAATTTGATGCAACGACCAAGAATTATCCTATACTAGGATTGGAAGGTGGTTGGAGAATCAACTACCAACCCATGCGAAAATAAGTGATTTATAAGTACTCATATCATCGGAAGAAGAATGAAAAAGTTGAAATCATACATACTGTTATTAACAGCGGTATTACCATTGTTAACCATACTAAGTTCCTGCAATAAAGAAGAAGGGCAAGGCCTATTACCCAACCAAGGAGAAATCAGTTTCCAATTTACGCTATTTAAAGCCTATACTCTCAATGACCTGTCAGAGATCAGAAGTGTCGTCATAACCATTGAAAAAGATGGTGTGCAACAGACATTACCCAGTCAATCATTGAGTGGGGATGAGAATATCATCAGCACCCCCTACATCGCATTGGAAGCCGGAGCATATAAACTCGTATCCTATCGTGCCTTTGACCCGGATGGCAACCTGATAGACATATTGGACATCACATTAGAACGGGACAATGAATTTGTCATAAAATCACAAGAGCAAGTAACGTATGCACTGCCTGTAAAAATCAAACAGTTGATTTCCACAGACAACTACTACAATTCATTATATGCCCTATGTCTAGAAGTGTTGGGTGAAGACAAATCCAAATGGCCAAAATCATGGAATTTTGATGAAGGCATCATTGATGACAGTTGGGCCGGACTAGAATTCAGCATTGACGACTATGGTGACCCGACAAACATTAACGGTCTTATCATTGATGGAGAACCCAAGTATGAAGAAAATGAAGACGGGGAGTGGGTAAACATGGCGCTCACAGAGTTCAAGCACATGAAAAAACTCCCGGCAGTGATTGGCAACATGTCCTCGTTGGTCAATCTAACCATCCGCAACTGTGATTTGGAGGAATTACCCGATGAACTACGTCTCACAAACATCGTTACGCTTCATATTGAAAACACTCAATTGGCAAAATTACCCGATGCTGTGGCAGACATGAAACAACTCATCAATATCTATTTGCTCAACAATCAATTCACTGAATTCCCGGAAATATTAACCCAAAATGAGAATATTTACCATTTTATCATGGTAAATGAGAAGATCAATGAGGTCCCTGCATCCATCAAGAATTGGAAGTATTTGGCCAATTTCATGATTACAGGTTCTAATATCAGCACATTGCCGGATGTATTTAACGACGTATACCGCATGTCGGTACTTGACTTCTCGAACAACAAGAATTTAAGTACTCTTCCGCCTTCATTACTTGATACTAAAGTGGCATACGAAGGTGGCGGATATACGGAAAAAAGTATTCGCGGCATTATCCTTGACGGCTGCTCATTTACAGAAATTCCTGCATCCATCATTCGACCGGGTATCAATATGCTTTCCATGAAAGACAATAAGATCGCAGAACTAAAGAAAGAAGATTTGGAAAAAATGAGTAGTCTGAACACGCTGATACTTGACAGAAATCCTCTGACTGCATTTCCACACATCAACCATGAAGAACTTGGTTATCTGAGCCTCATCGGATGCGGATTGACTGAAAGCGATGTAGACATTACAGGTATGCCGAATTTGTCGCCCAATCACTTTTTCCTAACCCAAGAGAAATATGATGAAATTATGTTACCCTCTATGAATACAGATGGTACATGGAACTGAGATTGAATGATTATCAAAAATAAACCAAAAACTAAAAGAAAATGAGAAAATTTTACTTCTTGTTTGTAATGTTACTTAGTTTCATTACAAATCATGTAAGCGCACAAGATGCCACCGAAACCGTTATCACATGGGACGGAACGGATTTAACAATAGACTTGAATGCTGGAGAGACAAAAACATTCAGTTATATGGCATCACAGCAAGGAACTTTGTATATCATGGCACCTACTGCCACGACAAATCTTGGTGTAACCATCAAAGGTGGTTGGTATCATGATGGTGCTTACGATACAGACGCTCAGTTTGAAGTAGCAGAACCCTACAACAATGGTTTGGGTATTTTCGCTACAATAAAAGTATTTGACGGTGATGAGATTAGATTCACCCTTACAGCATCAAGTTCAGATGGCGCAGATGGTTCAATTAACTCCACATCTCTGACTCTGCAGAGCAAGGTATACACTAGCAATTACGGTGGTGATTCATGGGAAAGTCCAATAGAACTCTCTGTTAACCAAAAAACTGAATTCCCTATCTATACCTGCAATGATACAGACTATCTTACAGACTTTACACATGCCACCTTCGGACGTATTGTAGCTCCTACGGACGGTGTTGCCAGCATCTACACTGACGAGTACCTGGTGTACTATATTGAAGAGGAAAACTATGGTATGGAAAAAATGAAATATGCTGTCCAAGACGCTCAAACAAACGATCATGAATTTGCCATCGTTAAGGATAAGGCATATATCATCATGATACCGAATGCTCGCCCCACTACTGCTATTTACAAAATCACAAGCAGCCGTTTAGGTGAAAATTGTACATTCCCTATTGAAATTACCGAATTCCCGGCTACTTTGTCACTTGAGAGAGGAAACAACTGGTTCAAGATAAACGTCAGCGAACTTGGCACCACTAATTTTATGGAAATAAAGACCAAAGCCGGCTGGGGAGGAAGCATTGAATATTGGAACAATTGTAATACCACCAATGATTGGTTGGCGATTGATGAAATTATCGGTGCAGAAGCAACCTTCTACAAAGATATCAACCCAGGAAGATTAAAAACATCTGATTATCTGTATTTCAATGTTCAAGTTTCCAATGGCAATACTGAAAATGCACTGACACTGAGTCTGCGTGAACCTCGAGAAGGAGAAAGTTGTGATATGGCAACCCCGGTAGAATTAGGAGAAAACAGATTCGGAGGACTGGCACGTGACCAATGGTTCAGCTACACTGCCAACAAGAATGCTGAAATCACCTTCACCTCGTCCGGAACCTTGAAGTACATCAGCAGCTATTGTGACGATACCAATAGTCAGAACGCAACCGGTATTTATCGTGCACATGAGGGACAAACTTTCTTCATCTGCGTTACTACAGAAAATACTACAACCAACTATCTTGTCATCGAAGAAAAAGAATTGGTAGCCGGTGATTATTGCGATTTCCCCATAGACTTTGCATTGGGCGAGGACATTGTTATCAAAGACCGTGGTGATGATGTTGTCAACTATCGTCGTTTCACAGCAGAAGAAAGCGGTACAGCCGTTTTCAATACTACATGTGCTACATGGGTTGAATCTGGATGGAGCATTGTATTCCGTAACGACTGCGAAGGGAAAGCTTTGGACTACGTACGCCATGAATTTGAAGATGAGAACACCGGTGATTTAGGTCTTTCATATAGAATTCCTGTTACAAAGGGAGAAACCTATATCATTGAAATTGCATCTTTCATCAATAATGGAGAAGATGCCATCATGACATCACAATTTGAAGCCGCAACAGCGGGATCTAACTGCGAAACAGCCATTGCCATTGAGATCTTAGGTGAGGAAATAGAAATTCCTAACACACCGGATTTGACTGTTTGGTACACTTATACTGCCGACAAGAGCGGTTTTTATATCATTAAGTCAAAAATCGGTCGTGGGTCCACTATGAAAACAATGACTGCTGAATGTACTGCCGAATTGGTATATTCTACTACCGATAATAGCTATAGCGATGCGTATATGGCAGGTTATAAGGTGAGCAAGATTTACGTTGAACAAGGTACTCCATTCTTCGTATGCGTAACCATGAGTTCAGATCCGGGCGATACTGCAGGAACCAATCGCTACATCACAGCTTCATTTGCAGAGGCACGTCCCGGTGAATATTTTGGCAGTCCGATTCAAGCTGTAGCAGGTACTACTTACTATTTACCAAATACGGATGATGCCTACGATACATGGTACACTTACACTATACCTGCTGGAAAAGAGTGCATTTTCAACATCGGAAGCGAAATTACGCCTTCATATGGTAGTTTAGCATTCTACACTGACGAAACTACAGCGATGAGCACATACAAAGGCGACTTCACTCAGACCAATAATAAAAACGACAACAACCAAATGTGTGGTAAGACCTACACATTTGCAGCCGGAGAAACTGACCGTGTCGTTTATATCAAGACTGGCTATCAAAAGAACTTGCATTGGTGGAACATCACTTTAGACGGTGGAGAGTCAATTAACAACATCAATGCAGGAAAGAGCATGATTGTATATCCAAACCCGACCGACGGCACCTTCTACGTCAACACTCCGACTGTAGAAAACGATGCAAAGATAACAGTCACTACATTGACCGGTAAGGTCGTTTACAACGCAAAGATAAGTTCTAACGTAACCAATGTTACACTGAACACAACTAAGGGTATGTATTTAGTTACTGTTAGCAACGGAAACTCGGTTGAAACCGTGAAATTAATTGTAAAGTAAGAATACAATAGCCATAGTATAAATATCATTCCGGACGTGAGGGATTTAACTCTACACGTCCGGTTTTTTATTCTCTTCATTCAGAAAAAAGTAATCTACGCATCAATTTCATAGAGTATTTTGTATTTTTACAGCAGTTAAACTGTATTTAAAAAGCATTTAAACATGAAATTGTTACCCATCATACTGGGTTTATCGGTATTAGCATTTTATAGTTGTGAATCTGAGGAACCGCCATACACAACGGAAATACCCACCCCATATCTTGAACAACCTCATAGTTACTTCTTAGGATTGAAAGGAAACGTCCGACAAGTAGAAGAAACCACTAACATCAATATTGACAGTGAATGGGAAACCTCGGGGATATGCTTTACCCAATTCACTGCGGACGGTAATATTTCATTCTACGATCCTACCGGTTTAAGTTTGGATAATAGCATATACAAACAGCAAAATAAGCGATGGATTGGGGTTGAAATGAATCAATTCAGATACGATTATACCCCTAACGGGAATATGTCTAAAGCCACAATTACCAGCGTTGGTGAAGAAGTAACTACATACCTCCTGAATTATGGCACACATTCACGCTACATTCCTCTTCCGTTCCAAGTTGGCAACTTGGATTTCACGTTCGCAAAAGGACTTACAGACGTACAATCCAACCAGAACGGGTTTGTTTGTGACATCCAAGAAACACACGCAAAGTACACACTTTTCACTAACATGTGGCGCGATACATGGCGAACGGAAACAACATATGTTTACAACGAAGGGGCAGTGCTACCTGCATCCTGCACCGTAACGGATACCTCTGAAAGCGAAGGAGAAGTGAGCAAGGTGCACACCAACTTTACATTCTCGCAAGACGGAAGACTTACCGCATCCACAACAAAAAGGTACGAATACGGAACACTCATAGAAACGGAATACAAGCAGTATCACCCCACCCTTCCACACAAAGTAACACAAAGAGAAATCGTCCTTGCCAACGGTAATCGCTCTACTTGGACCTATCGTTATGAAGAACATGGCTGGCAGAGTAGCATCACACGCGCAGATACTGACGACACATACACCGAAATCTACCTATACCCACGTGTTGACGCTCACGGCAATTGGTATGAGGGACATTTTACATGGAACGAACACGTAAACCTTAACCATTCCAACGACGACATCAAGACACTAAGAGCGTTAGAATACTATTAAATCATTTTTCAATAAAGTGTTGGCGATGCCCAAACGTCTCACACACGTGATGCAGTTGTCTCACGACAAACCAAAGGCAAGTAACAACAAAAACGCCCATACAAGATATTATATCCACACGGACGTCAGTTGTTTATTCTACTATTAATATCTACCGAATATACAAACAGCCACTTTATACAATCAGAGCTGCTACTTATATAAGCAACAGCCCTGAAACCATTATTAACCTAATTCATCTTATGAGTTTTCCTAAAAATCCAAATTCCAATTAAATGAGTTGACATTGATGGTGTTGTCTTCTCCGAAGAAACCTTCGTCTTCGCCTATATTCACCTTTATATCGTCGCCACTTGGGGTAAATGTTGAACTGCAAAACATCTGCTGCGTCCTCGTTTCAACCACCAATATGGCTGGGTGCTTATACATTTTTTTCATATCTGTATTCTCCTTTACTTTACAATAAACTTACGTCCATTCTTCACGTAGATACCACGAGGCAGATCGTTTCCTTGCATTTGTACTCCATTCAAGTTATACACCTTGTCATCATACATCACATCCAATCCGTCTACTACCTCCGGACTTACAATATCAGTGAAACCATCATCATTGAACGACAAGACAAGAGGTGCTACATTTCCACCTGCAGGAACTGCTATAAATGCACGGTATAAGGCAGTCTTCGTCTCAGCACCCATCTTGGCAAGTCTTTTTCCATCAGCTGTAATACCATAGTTAATAGTGCTGGCGTATTCACCATCGGGAACCTTATTGACATAGGAACCTACAAACCTCAAATCGCCTTGTTGCACTTTGTAATATGAAGAAGTAAAATCGGTTTCCGGATCACGACCAAGCAAAACATATGTTCCAGGCTCTTCAGCATAAACAATATAAGGAACATTTTTGTTGTTAGCACTCTCATTTTCCACCACCTTACTGAAAGTTACTTCGCCTGTACTACTATTGTAAGCACTGAGTTTGTATACCGTTAATCCAGCGGGTATTTTGGTAACCTGCAGTTTGTTAAACGGCACACACAAAGAATTGTATCCTGCCTTGAAAGTTCTGGTCAATGAGGTCCAATTACCATTACTTGTTCCATTTTGAGTTGGTAGTGCTATTGAATTTTCCTTGAAAGCACGATATTTTTGATTGTTATAATAGATGTTCGTATTTGTCGTAGGCAAATAAGATACTTCTTCATCCAACTCTATTTTTGTTATCGTCGAAGGCACATCAGCAAAAACATCTTCTGCACAAGGTTTTTCATCAGTCTTAAAAGAGAATTTACTACGCAAATTTATATTCGTAAAATTTGACGGAAGTACACCCATACTACGAATCACTTGAGCAGCGTATGCTGTGGTGTTGGTATTTGCCGTACCAAAATTACCGTTTACTTTTATCTGATTTGCTACAGCACCACCGTGAATCTCTACATCAAGTCTACCCTCATTCGTCATCGTGTACCACCACTTTTCTCCAGAAAGACCATACATCTGCATAATCTCACTGAGGTTGTAGAGACCCAAACGATAGATATTTACTGTTGTCCCATTACTGTTATTGATATAAAGTGTAGCTTCTGTGATGTCCATAGTAGGCGTGGTTGCCCATTTATTCAAAAGAGTACTTGAATTATCTGAGCCTTTATAAAAACTGTGAATATCCAAATAATGACCCGGGCTCACTTCTTTTCCTTTTACATAACAGCCTCCACCGTTGTTTTCATATTTAGTTCCACCGGCAGTCA
>JAGBUF010000147.1 GCA_017630975.1 Paraprevotella sp.
TAGAGAATGATGAAAGTCGTGGGGTATTACAAACCGCCTATGAAATAAATCTTTTTACAGACCATCAACAAATAGAACAAGTTTGGAGCAGTGGACGAATTGAGTCCGACCAAAGTATTGACATCACCTATAAAGGACAGGAATTACAACCCCATACCCGCTATTATTGGAATGTCACTGTTTGGGACAATAAAGGAAATGAAAGTACATCTTCCGAAACAGCATATTTTGAAACCGGGTTGATGGGTAGCGGATGGGAAGGTGCCAAATGGATCAAAGCAACAGACATGACTTCAAATTCCATCGAGAAGGAGAACATTACCCATTACTCCGTCGAGACTGACTTTGAAATTGAGAATCTAGCGGCAGGTGTCATTTTCGCCGCAGCCAACGAACAGACCTATTTCATGTGGCAAATCAATTTAGAAGCCGGTTATCCACGTTTTCGTCCCCACTCATGGCGCAACGGAACTGCATCCTGTTTAGCTGAATTGGATTTACGCCCATTCATCGCTGTTGAACGAAACAAGAGTTATCGTTTGCGTATAGAAGTAGAAGGAAAGATTGCGAAGACCTATATCAACAATATACTGGTTGACACCCGTACCAACCCTTACGGGGAAAATTTCTGTTATGGAAAATTCGGTATCCGAGAGGACAGAGCCCAATTCAATTATAATGACCTAGAAAAAGCATATTTTGACAATTTCACCGTAAAGAATCTTGAGAATGATGAAACGCTCATTACTGAAACTTTTGAGTCATCTGAGAATCCTTTCACGCAAGGAACCATTAACAATGGTCGTTTATACGTCGTAACAACTTATGCTTGGTACAGTCCTAAGAATACTTGTGCATACGACATTGAACTCGATTTTATCATTGAGCGCGACAATGCAGGAATTATTTTCTCAGCGTACGACAGTAATAACATGCATTTATGGGGTATTAATATCAAAGAAAAATCATATCCTTTTCTTCGTCGTCATATACGAGTAAACGGTACATTCAGTTATAGTGATGTGAGTTTGTCCTCATTCTTAACTAAAGAACAATTAAAAAACTCAAAACACCATCTAAAAAGTACTGTTCGTTCTGGAGTCATACAGACCTACATCGACGATAAACTTGTTGACACCTACAACGACCACTCAGCAAACCTTCACAATGGTTTGTTGGGATTCAGAGCATACCACGATACCGGCATACATGAAAAGGCCTATTACGACAATATTCAAATAACCACATTCTCCACCGACACCGAAGAAGGGGGTGCAATTACATTCTCCGAAAATTTTGAAGGCGCCGGTCATCCTTTCTCTGATGGTACTATCACGGTCAAAGAAGGAAATAAGATGCTAGGTGTCAGTTCAACTTTTGAAGAAAATTGCGTGATGCAGACCGGTGGAGAAAAAGGAATTCCTATGTTCCGTAATACCTTCACCACAAAGTCCAATATCAAGACTGCACAATTTTATGCCAGCGCATTGGGCGTGTTTGACTTGTTTGTCAATGGTCATCGGGTGGGACAAAAACAGACAGACGGAAGCATCATCTATGATGAGCTGAAACCGGGATGGACCGACTACCGAAAAGAAGTCAATTATCTGACTTATGACGTAACTGACCTGATTAAAGAAGGTCAAAATGCCATCGGCGCACAAGTGAGCAATGGTTGGTGGAGCGGTGCTATTGCACGTGGCGTCTACGGGAATCATTCTCCCGGTTTTATCGGACTTCTTCGCATTACATATCATGATGGAGAAGTTGAAAACATTGTAACAGACACCAATTGGCAATGTTCATTCTACGGCCCGGTCATCATGGGAGAAATCTATGATGGCGAAACATACGACGCTCGTAGAGAGAGTCAATGGTCTACCGCAGAATATGACGCATCAGATTGGTGCAAAACAATAGAACATAACGGTTTCAAGGGGGAAATTACAGCCCTATTAGGCGAACCGGTCAGAGTCAGAGAACAATTAAGACGTATACCACAATCCATTACCGTATATGATGGAGTAAAGAATACGGGAACAGCATTTGGAATGATAAATATTGTAAGAACCCAAGGTGGCACAGAAACGCTACAGTTAAAAGCAGGAGAAACGGCAATTTATGATTTGGGGCAAAACATCTCCGGATGGATACGGTTTACCGTCAAAGGAGAAAGCGGAACACGCCTTCGCTTTAAATTCGGAGAAATGTTGAATGATTTAGGAGATGCCAACCGAGCTGACGACGGTCCCGGTGGCAGTCTTTATACCTATAACCTGCGCAATGCCGGAGCAACATTGACCTACACCTTAAAAGGGGCTTCAGAAGGTGAGACATTCCAGCCTTCAAATTCATTCTTCGGATTCCGTTATTGCGAAGTCACCACCACATCGGACGTAGACATCACACAACTCACCGGCGAAGTTGTTGGATCTGACATTGAAGAAGTAGGAACATTCAAAACCAGCCATGCTGACGTAAACCAATTGTATAGCAATATCCTATGGGGGCAGCGGGGCAATTTCTTAAGTATTCCTACAGACTGTCCGCAGCGTGATGAACGTTTGGGATGGACAGGCGATACTCAAGTCTATGCACGTACTGCATGTTACAATGCATATACACGCGCTTTCTACCACAAATGGATGACAGATCTCCGCAATAGCCAACGTGAAGACGGGGCATATCCAGAAATTGCACCATTTTGTAATTTCTGGGGCTACGGAACTGCCGGATGGGCAGATGCCGGTATTATTGTGCCATGGACCGTCTATCAGATGTACGGTGACAAAAAAATGCTGGAAGAGAACTATGAAAGTATGACCAAATACATGAATTGGTTGAGTACACAGAGCTTTGATGGCTACCTATACAATGGTGCCGGTACAGCAACCGGTGATTGGTTGTCTTATGAAACTACCGATTCACGTTTTGTATCTGTTTGCTATTATGCTTATGTTGCTCAACTCATGAGTAAAATCGCAAAGGCAATAAGTCATACAGAAGCAGACAAATATTATCTTGATGCTAAAAAATATGAGGAACTATATGACAATATTAAAGCCGAATTCCAAAAACGCTACATTGATCAAGCTGGTTTCTTGACCATATCCACTCAAGCATCATATCTGATGGCATTAAATTTCGGATTGATGCCTGATGAATCCATTCAAAAAAGCATCAACATGCTGCGCATAAAATTAACCAATAATGGATATAAACTCAGTACCGGGTTCTTGGGAACAAGTATCTTAAACCAAACGCTCAGCAAAATTGGGCTGAACGACATGGCTTACCATCTGCTCTTGCAAAGGGAAAACCCATCATGGCTATACAGTGTAGACCAAGGTGCAACGACCATATGGGAACGATGGGACTCTTACACTAAAGAAGGAGGATTCAATAAGCACGAATGGAACATGAACTCCTTCAATCATTACGCTTATGGTGTCGTAGCAGAATGGATGTTCCGATATATCGGAGGTATTGAAACCGATGAAGAGGCACCCGGATTCAAGCATTTCATCTTGCAACCACAGCCCGACACGCGCAAACAATTCCCTGAAGGTCAGGTACGCATCACTTCTGCCAAAGCCACCCACCTATCAGGCTATGGATTCATCGGTAGCGAATGGCAATATAAAGAAAACGGTAGAATCCGTTATACCGCAACGGTACCCGCAAATACAAGTGCCACCCTTTATTTACCTCTTCTAAACGAAACAGATATCGTTTTAGAAAACGGACAGGCTTTAGAGAAGGTGGAAGGGTTGACATTCAAGGGTATTGAGAACCAAAAAGCAATCATTGAATTACAATCCGGAACATATAACTTTGATGTTGAAGAGGGTGAAGATATTCATGTAGAACAGCCTCACTTACAGACATTCAATGTCTACCCCAATCCATGCCAAGATGTTCTGCACCTTAAGAGTGACGAGGACATTATCCATACCATTGTAGTAAATAGCGATGGAAAGGTCATACATTCGCAGAATCATGGAAACAGCATCAACACCTCATCGTGGCAAACCGGACTATACATTTTGAACATCACCACAAAGGCAAATAAACAAACAACAAAAGTCATTAAAAAACAAAATACTCTATAAAAAGATGCTTTTACGTCCTTTTTCTTGTAATTTTTATAACACAACTGTATTTTTGTTGAAAATAAGAACTTATTCAATCCATATTATGAAAATCAAACTTTTAACTATTGCGCTATCTTTATTTACATTCATCACAAATCTCAGTGCACAAACTTTCAGTTCAAGTAGCAATTTGAAAGTAGAACCACTTACTGATAGAGTTGTTCCATTCAAATTGTCAGAAAAAGGTGTTGTGAGAGAAGTAGAATGGGGTACGGACTTGGCATGGATACATGAAGCCAATTTCCGCCGTTGTGTTTTATTCATGGGCTACGACAATGTAGAAGTGGCACGTGCATCATTCCAACCCACTTATGCGCTGGTGGATGGCGACTTACAGAAACCTCAAAAGGATTCCGTTGAAATCCGTATTAATCTCTTGAAAAAGTACTTGAAACCGGATGTTAAATTGATGTTGAATTCTGATCACCCACATGTTGACAAATATTTTGTTGGTAAGGCCACCAATTGGGCAAATCTTATTGACGTGACCACAAAATATTTCCAGGAAGCCGGATTTAATGTTGTGTCTGTAGCTCCATTCAATGAACCGGACTACACTGCTACAGGACAAGGAAGCAAAACAGACTTTTATAATATTTGTGTAGAGCTCCGTAAGAACAGTCGATTTGACACCATCCGCATTTGTGGGGGTAATACTTTGAATTGTGACCAAGCTACGTCATGGTACTCTACTTTAAAGAGTGTCTTGGATGAAGGAAACACTCACCAATTAGCCGGCTCGTTCAACAATTTTGCCAATTTCTTTACCACTGTCCGCAAGGACGGCAAGCATGCGACCGACGATGAAATGCACAATGTCATGGAAGCAATGGTAGGAATGGAGTATGGTCTGCAAACCGGTATATGGTGGGGAGCTGCAGAGTATGCCAGAGGTGAATTCTGTAAAGCCAGTCATGGTGAACGTTTGGGATATGCAGAACACAGGGACAATTGGACTGCTGCTTCTGTCTATCGTGCTCCCGACGGAAAAGTACAGGCTTTTGGCGGTACTTCCGAACGTCAAGCAGTAACAACAACCTACAAATTTATCTCTAAAGACCGCGACGTGTTCTTTGACGGACATGGACCACAAAGAGAGTATGCCATCAAACTGCAGGGTGGAACAGGTTATCAACAAGGTCAGACAAATGCTGAATGTGTAGTAAACATTACATGGGGAGACGATGTCCAACCGGTCATTGACGGTACATATATGTTGGTCAACAAGTTCCAGAAAACAAAGGTAATGGATATTGTCAATGGAAAATTACAAATCAATAGTTACAACAAGAGCCTAAAGACACAACAGTGGGAGGTTCACCCTGTTGATCCACTAAGGACCAGCGATATCAGTCATTTCGTCATTACCTCAGCCAGCACTCGTCAAGCTTTGGACGTTGCCAATTTCTCTTTGGAAAACGATGCAGAAGTCATGTTATACACCGACAACTATAATGTGAACCAGCATTGGTATCTGGAATATGCCGGAGAAGGTTGGTTCTATATCAGAAACCGCCACAGTTCACACTGTTTAGAGTTATATGGAAACGGTATAGTTCAAGGTATAAAGGATGGCAACGACGGTCAGTTATGGCGATTTGTACCGACAGGTGCACGCCCTAAAATTCGTGATTACGCTGCTCCCACAGGATTAACGGCAGAAGTTCGTCCGAGTTCAGTCCTATTAAAATGGAACCCTTGTGATGGCAGCACACCCACCTATACTATTTTACGTTCTGAAACTGCTGACGGCAATTTTGAAACCATTGGAAGAAATGTCACAGACACTGCTTTTGTAGACAACAAAGTAGAAGCCGGCAAAACATACCATTATGCTGTCAAGATGGTAGACATGTATTACAATACCACAGAACGTTCTAATATTGCAACAGCGAGTCCTACCGGTGAAAACGCCCTTGTGGCATGGTATGATTTCGAGGAAAACATCAAAGACACTACTGAAAACATCAATCATGCTGCAGCACTTGCCACTGCATACGCTGAAGGATATACCGGTAGCTACTCTTTCGACTTAAATGGAAGTACTGACTTTGTACAATTACCCACAGAAGTTGCCAACCACAAAAATATCACCATTTCCTCTTGGGTGTACTGGAAAGGTGGAAATGAATGGCAGCGCATATTCGATTTCGGTAATGGCGAAGATCAATACATGTTCCTTACTGCACGCTCTAACGACAATAATAAAATTCGCTTTGCCATCAAGAATGGAGGAAACGAACAATTCCTGAACGGAACCTCTCTGTCTACCAACCGAAATGAATGGGTGCACATTGCCATCACTATGGGCGAAGATAGTGTTGCTCTCTACCAAAACGGTGAATTAGTCGCTTCAACCAAAGATATTACTATTCGCCCGACAGATTTCAAACCTTTCATGAACTATATCGGTCGCAGTCAATTCAGTGCCGACCCTATGTTCAAGGGACGAATTGATGACTTCAGAATTTTCAATTACCAATTAAGTCCGAAAGAAATCAAGAGCTTGTTTGAGGACCCCACTTGCATCAACGAAGCTACCCAAAAGGAGATTGGCATTACCTTTGATGCATTACCCGCCCAACAAGATTTGGTAGTCAACCTCTGTATGGACAAACAAGCAGAAGATGTCATGTTGCAGGTATACAATATGCAAGGTCTCCTTGTACGCAACATCAAGACAACTGCCGTCAGCAGCATACACATCAACGTCGCTGATTTACCTTCCGGTCTATACATTCTGAAAGCAACATCCGGCAAAGAAATCGGAAATAAGAAATTTACGGTTCGCCATTAATAAACAACAAACTCAGCCCCTTTTTCTCTGTTGAATGAAAAAGGGGCTGAGTTTTGTTGTACCAGAATATATTGTCACCTAATTTGTTTGAATAAAACAAAAGATTTCTTTCCTTTGTATATGCAAAAACTTTAAACACCAAACTTCTATGAAAAAACTACTAAAAAGCCTCACAACATTTTGCTTATCCATGAGCACATGTTTTGTAATGGCACAGACTTTTAGCTCAAGCAGCAACCTCACCGTACAACCCATCACAGATAGAAACGTACCTTTTGACTTATCAGAGAAAGGTATCGTCCGTGAAGTAGAATGGGGTACGGATTTAGCGTGGGCACACGAACAAAACCTACGCCGTTGTGTCCTTTTTATGGGAAAGGAAAATGTCGAAGTGGCACGTGCTTCGTTTCAACCCACTTATGCATTAGTCAATGGCGATTTGCAAAGACAACAGAAGAATGCGGTCAACAACCGCCTTCGATTGTTGAAATATTGCAAACCGGACGTGAAATTGATGTTGAACTGCGACCATCCATCTGTTGATGCATACTACAAAGGCAATCCTCAAAACTGGGCAGCCTTGATAGATGTTACAACCAAATATTTTCAAGATGCCGGTTATGAAGTGGTTTCTGTAGCCCCTTTTAACGAACCGGACTACACCGCCACCGGACAAGGAAACATCAATGACTTTTATAATATCTGCGTTGAATTGCGCAAGAACAGTCGTTTTGACAATATCAGACTTTGTGGTGGTAATACCTTGAACTGCGACCAAGCATATCCTTGGTATAATACTCTAAAAGAATACTTGGATGAGGGTAACACGCACCAATTAGCCGGTTCGTTCAATAACTTTGCTTTTTTCTTTTCTACTGTTCGTAAAGATGGCAAACATGCGACTGACGATGAGATGCACAATGTCATGGAAGCAATGGTCGGTTTGGAATATGGTCTACAAACCGGTATCTGGTGGGGCCCGGCAGAATATGCCAGAGGTGAATTCTGCAAGGCAAGTCACGGAGAACGTATGGGATATGCAGAACATCGCGACAACTGGACAGCAGCATCCGTTTACCGAGCACCCGATGGAAAAGTACAAGCTTTTGCAGGAACATCAGAACGTCAAGCCATTGCAACCAGCTACAAGTTTATTTCAAAAGATCGTGATGTGTTCTTCAATGGACACGGTCCGCAACGTGAATATGTAGTAGACCTACCGGGCGGAACAGGTTATCAACAAGGTCAGACCAATGCAGAATGCGTAGTAAATATTACTTGGGGAGACGATGTCCAACCGGTCATTGATGGCACTTATATGCTTGTCAACAAATCACAGCCAACCAAAGTCATAGACATTGTGAACAACAATGTACAAACCAACAATTATACAGCAGGCAGCAAGACTCAAGAATGGCTCGTCAGCCCAATTGACCCCTTAAAAAACAGTGATTTCAGTTATTACTATATATTCTCTGCAAACGACAAGAGAACATTAGATGTAAATAACTGGTCATTGGAAAATCATGCCGACGTCATCATTTGGGGTACAGACAGCAGTAGTGCCAACCAACAATGGTATCTGGAGTATGAGAACGATGGTTGGTTCTATATCCGCCACCGCCACAGTTCACACTGCCTTGAATTAAATGGCAACAATGTGGTTCAAGGAACAATGGCAAATGGTGAAGAGCAACTTTGGCGTTTTGTCCCTACCGGTTCACGCCCAAAAATTAGTAATCACACTGCACCTACCGGTTTAATGGCAGTAACCAGACCTACATCTATCTTACTGACATGGACTCCATCGGAAGGAGATGGACCCACTTACTCCATCTTGCGTGCAGAACAAGAAGATGGGGAGTATGAAATCATTGGAAGAGATGTGACAGATACTGCTTTTGTGGATAATGAAGTGGTAAATGGGAAAGACTATTATTACCGGATTAAAATGGTTGATATGTACCACAATTCTTCTCCGGTATCCAACACCGTCACAGCTGCCTCTACAGGAGAAAACGAATTGGTGGCGAGATATGAATTTGAGGAGAACACCAAAGACAGCACCTACAACATTAACAATGGAGCTGTACTGACACAGGATTACATTGATGGAACTTCCGGCAACTATGCTTTTAACCTTGACGGATACACCAACTTTGTGCAATTGCCGACAGCCATTGCCAATCATAGGAATATGACCATCGCTTCATGGATTTATTGGCGAGGTGGTGATCAATGGCAACACCTGTTCGACTTTGGTAATGACGAAAATGAATACATGTATTTGACAGTACGCTCCGATGAGAGCAATAAAGTAAAATTTGCCATTAAAAACGGTGAAGAAGAACAATTCCTGACTGCCAATAAAACATTGACATCAGTTCGTAACAAATGGGCACATTTGGCACTAAGCATGGGAGAAGATAGCGTTGCCATCTACTTGAACGGAGAACTTATTGGATCTTCAAAAGACATCACTATTCGTCCCTCAGATTTCCAACCCATCATGAACTATATCGGAAGAAGCCAGTTTGCGAATCACCCCACATTCAAAGGAAGAATTGATGATTTTAGAATCTACAACTATGCTTTAAGCAAAAAAGAGATTCAACAATTGGTAAACGATGTTACCGGTATCAATGAACCTATCGCCAAAAACATGGGTATCCACATCCAGTCCACACTCATTGGACAAGAATTGGTCGTAGACTTCTCTACCGGTAATGGTACAGATGGTATCCATTTGCAAATATTCAATACACAAGGTGCACTTCTTCGGGATATCAACACCACCAAACAGGAATCTACACGAATCAATGTAAGTGATTTCCCCAATGGTTTGTACATTCTGAAGGCGACATCCGGCAAAGAGACCGGAACACGAAAGTTCACTGTACATCGCAGATAAACAATTTTAAATTTATATGAAAAGAACTATTTTCTCAACACTACTATTGGTTTGTCTTTCCCTGTCACTCTTAGCACAAGGAAAAGCTAAGTATGTTTTCTATTTTATCGGTGACGGTATGGGAGTCAACCAAGTCAATGGCACAGAGACCTATTTGGCTGCTCTTGAAGGGCGCATCGGCATCACTCCGTTATGCTTCACCCAATTTCCATACACCGGTTTGGTAACTACCTTCTCAGCCACCAATGGGGTCACAGACTCTGCTGCCGGAGGAACGGCTCTGGCTGTTGGAAACAAAACAAAAAATGGAGCCATAGGAGTCAAAGCCGATCTTACTACAAATGTAAAGAGTGTTGCGGAAAAAGCTGACGCCAGTGGCAAGGCAGTAGGTATTGCAACGAGCGTATCCATTGACCATGCCACACCGGCATCTTTCTATGCCCATGTAAGAGATCGTGGAATGTACCATCAGATTGGGAAGCAATTGATTGCTGCCGATTTTGATTTCTACGCAGGATCCGACTTCCTGCAACCTGAAAACAAAAAGAAAAGTGAGGAGAAGGATTTATACACACAATGCCATGAAGCCGGATATGTCATAGCAAGAGGCTATAAGGATTTCGGCAAGAAAGCCAAAAAGGCTCAAAAAATGATTCTTTTACAAACAGAAGAAGCGAGTAAAAAAGAAAGAGGAAGTATTCCTTATGCTATAGACAGAAACGAAAATGATTTGACCTTAGAAGAAATTACCCAAGCAGGTATCAACTTCCTTTACAAGAAAAATCCGGATGGTTTCTTCTTGATGGTTGAAGGGGGTAAAATTGATTGGGCTTGCCATAGCAATGATGCAGCAACCGTCTTTCGTGAGGTCATAGACTTTGATAAAGCCATTAAAAACGCATATGAATTTTATCAAAAACACCCTGATGAAACGCTTATCGTTGTTACAGCCGATCACGAGACCGGAGGTATTTCATTAGGCACCGGAGCATACGAAATACATACCGACCTACTGCAATACCAAAACAAAAGTGCCGAAACTTTCAGTAAGATTGTTGCAGCAAAGCACCAACAAACCGGAAGTGAATTTTCTTGGGACCTTACCCGTCAATTATTGCAAGAACATTTCGGTTTCTGGACGAATATAGCGCTCAGTGAAAAAGAAACCAACCAACTCAGAAAAGCTCACAATGCTTTCTGCGAAGGAGTAGCAAAAGATACCAGAACATTATATGCCAGCGAGAACGTCATTGCATCCGCTGCCCGTAAACTATTGGCACAGAAAGCCATGATTGGGTGGACCAGCAAAGGACATTCCAATGGCTACGTACCCGTATTTGCTATCGGTGTGGGTGCAGAATGTTTTACTGGACGTATCGACAACACCGAAATTCCTGAAAAGATAGCTCAAGTAGCAGGATACGCTCAATAAGCGATTATTCATCAAAACAGACATAAGGCTGCAATCGTTCGATATCCTTTGACGTAAACTCGTCATACAAGGACAACGATTGCAGTTCTTTTATAGGGCCATATTTACGTCGGTGTTCCACTATTGTGCGACTTTGATAAAAGTTCAGATATGGATGACGCCTTAAGGCTTCTACTGACATCCTATTGA
>JAGBUF010000148.1 GCA_017630975.1 Paraprevotella sp.
GTGGTGCAACAGGAGGGTATTTCCTTCTCTTTCTATGGTAGAACTCTCTTTATGCCTTGTAGCCCGAATCTGCGCATACGTGCCAACGGAGTGAGCGAAAGACATGCTGCCGACTATTTCCGTGCCATGGCACAAATGCCACGTGAGACACGCCAACTGTGGCATGCTGTGCAACAACAGGCTTATGATTTCGGACTCAATGAGTGGGGACACTTCTGCCTCTTGCGATCAGTGGCTGAAACACTGCTCACCTCTTCTGACGAGTGTACGCTCTTTCTTTTCTACATGCTGCGCAACGAAGGGGGATATAAAGTGAAAATTGCACGCGGACAAGATTCCGGCAAACTCACCCTGCTGTTGGCGCTTGACAATGAAAAGGAGGTATATTCGTACACCTTCTTCCGTTTCCCGGAAAATGAACGCCAGGTGAAGTACTATGCGGTGTATGGTGGAGGAAAAGCCAAGGAGAGTATCTACACCTATGCTTTCATAGAACAAGAAGCTCCTTTGAAACAAATGCGTCTTGATTTTGACCGTACACTCAATATCGGTGATTGCGACCAACAACGCACACTGCAAGTGCAAAAAACAGGGGCAACTATTCATTTGCCCTACAATTCTTCCCACATGGCTTATCTGAACGATGTTCCCATGACGGTGTTCCCAATCTATTTCTCTTCAGAGGTGCCCGGTGAATCACAAGAGGCCTTGCAACGTTACTTTGAGCCCTATGCGAGGCGCTATTCACAAGAACAGATGGTGGGTTTGTTGCTTAACTTTGTGCAAACAGCATTTGCCTACCGAACCGACCGACAACAGTTCGGATATGAGAAATACTTCTATCCGGAAGAAGTGATAGGCTATCCTTATAGCGACTGTGAAGACAGATCGGCATTGTTCTCGTGGTTGGTGACGTCGCTCACCGGATTACAGGTCATCGGGCTGCAATATGAAGGACATGTGGCTACTGCCGTAGCATTTACCGACCCGAATGCCGGTAAAGGTGACTACTTTTCCTATGGAGGACGTCGCTACTACGTGTGTGACCCTACCTATATTAACGCCTCCATCGGAATGACCATGCCACAATTCAAAGGAAAAACGCCGAAAGTGATTCGACTGAAAACCATCGCACACACCTTATAATTACATCCACATGAAACGTCCTACCCTCATCATAGTGTCCATCCTCTTATTGGTCATCTTCATTGCCGCTGCTTCTTATATACATTATAGCTACAAGAAGCGTCTCTATCACCCGGAAGTCATTGAGGCGGAAATTTATGAAGATGTGACTTACGACACAGACCTGCTCATTGGGCGATGGAAATCGGGTACATTGTATTATAGGTTTAATGAAGACGGCACTGCGCTCACATGGGACACAGCAGATGATGTTACAGAAGAAGAAGCTTCATCACTCACATGGACACTTGAGCGCTCACGTTTTACGCATATTCATCATATGGGCATCAGCAGGGCTGTAGTGCCAAAGCACTATCGCATCACACAACTCGACCTACTCTCACTCATCTTTGAGGATGAGTTTGGCACTGTGTATACTTTCACCAAAGCCGACTAATCAACACACCCACACATCATCCCTCTCCATTCAAAGCTAACTAAAACGCACTGTCGCCCTAAGTAAGGACGAGCGAGGTATTTGTACATTTTGTTTAGATAAACCTTTCTCATATACAAGTGGTAATTAAAAAAGCACTGTCCCCGCTTCA
>JAGBUF010000149.1 GCA_017630975.1 Paraprevotella sp.
CCGTATAGAGTGCCGGTTTCTTACCTTCGGGGAAAGCACGCTGATGGATATCATTGAGGTGCGCTACAGCCTCATCGGTCACTGTACCTGAGGTACGCACCAATGTCTCGGCATAAGTCAGTTTCACCTCTGACAGACGCATATAGATGATGTCGTTATACTCACCTCCACTATATTTGTTGGATGTGCTGTCGGTCGCATTGTCCGATTTTGAACCGGTCCACACCAAATAGTTCCAACGTTCATCATCCGTTTCGTATTTTGCTTCCACCTCTTTCGGTACATAGAAATTCAACTTACGATAGTAATAACTTACTCCTGAAGGATAGTTGTCGATATACAAACGGCTGGGTTGGTAGAATATCAACTCATTACTGCGAGTTGTCGGGTCTGGGTAAGAACCGGATTGGGTATATTCATTGTTCGGGAACAAAGCCGTACTAAACTCTGTGCTGGAAGTTGAGAACTTATAACTGGTGTTAGCTAAGACTTCTTTCGCAAGATTGCGTGCTTCTGTCAACTCTGCCTGATTGTTGGTGTATGTACCTTTGTACAGATATACCCTACTCAACAACGCCTGTGCAGTGGACTTGGTGGCTCTGATACGTGAAGTAGCATCGGGAACTGATGCAGGAAGGTCTGCAATTGCATCTTTCAAGTCACGAATAATCTGTGTCCACACCTCTGCATTGGTAGAACGTCCGGACACCTCATCGGGATTGTAGCCATTATAGGGTTCAAGACTCAATACCACACCATCGCCATCGTCATTACCCAACAACGCTTGGTCGCCATAAATGTTCAACAAATAGAAATAGATATAGGCACGAATGAACTTCGCCTCGGCAATGTGTTGCTTTTTCGTAGCCTCATCGTAAGCACCATAACGATTCACACCCAACACGATATTGTTTGAGAAATCTATCGCATTGTAACCCCAATACCAAATATTTCTCAAGAATCCATCATGCTCAGAACTGGTGTACTCTGCTTTTTCAATCGCTACAAAACCGCTGGACTTCTCACGAACAGCTAAATTTTCCGTTCCCAAATCGCCTAAGAACCAAGTATACCCAAGATTGGAATAGTTATTTTGGTCTTGCGGCGCTCCTGCCATGAACACATTCAAGCGCACATAGTTACCCATCAAAGCAGCCTCGGCGGTCTTCTTGTCTTTGTACACTTTCTCGTCCACCAACGTATTCTCCGGCGCATAGTCCAACTCACAAGCGTTGAACAAGACACCTGCTGCCATCAACAATACTGCAAAACTGATATATTTTTTCATTGTCTTTTCCTTCATTTAAATTAGAAACTTGCTCTGATACCAAACTGATAGCTGCGTGACTGTGGCATCGTACTGTTGTCGTAACCGGCAGCTGTAGCTGATGAACCGAACGCACTTACTTCCGGGTCCAAACCGCTATACTTGGTGATTGTAAATAAGTTCGTAAAGGTTGCGAATATTCTGAACTGCTTGATGAATTTGGTCTTCATCAAGAACTTTTGTGGCACATTGTAGGTCAATGTCAAGTTCTTCAAACGCAAGTAGGAGTTGTTCTCCAAGAAACGTGTTGTCGTGATAGAAGTAGTATAATCGTATCCATTCAACACCGAGCTGTTATTCAGTCTGGGAATATCAGTCTGCTGACCGGGGATCTGCCACATTTCAAGAATTTCCTTTCCTAAGTTGCAAGCATCCGATTGAGTATAGGTCAGCAAGGTGGCACGCGTGCTGTTCATCATTCTGCTGCCCAATGCAAAAGTAAACATGAAGTTCAACTCAAAATCCTTATACATCAATGTATTGGTCAACGAACCGTATACATCCGGCATAGCTGTTCCACATACGAACTTGTTGTTATCAGAACGCGCATAGTCCGAAGCAGGTGGAATCTTGGAGATGCTACCGTCGGCATAGCGCCACAACGGGTCACCTGTCATCGGGTCTACACCCACCCAATCGTGCAAGTACCATTGTGCCACAGGCTCTCCTTCTGCATAGTACTTGAATGAACTGTTGGCTTGATCCAACTGATTACCTTCGAAGTTCAGTTTCAAAATCTTATTGGTAGAACGAGAAAGGTTCAAGATAGTCTGCCATTGGAAATCATTGTTCTGTATATTGGTGGTAATCAACTGGAAGTCGATACCCTGATTCATCATATCGGCAATATTCTGGTTCTCTTTCATGTAACCGGTATACAACGGAAGGTCGGAAGAGAACAACATATTGGTGGTCTTCTTGTAGAAGTAGTCGAATGTCATCTGCACACGACCCTTGAACAACTCAACATCCAATCCGGCATCGTAGGTGATGGTACGCTCCCAGTCCAGATTCTCATTACCGGGTTGTGACATCTGCAAGTAATTGTGCCCACCGTAAGTGGTCAGCGTGTTCAGGTTGTAAACGGCTTGTGCACCATAGTAGCTGTTGTTACCATCCTTACTTGAGATACCGACAGAACCACGGATTTTCAACTGATCCACCCATTTCAAATTGTCCTTGATGAAGTTTTCTTCAGACATACGCCAACCCAATGAGAATGAAGGTGTACTCAAATAACGGTGGTTGCGGTTGTAACGTGAAGAACCATCCAAACGATAGGTGACACCCGCCATATAGCGGTACTTCCATTGGTAGTTCAAACGAGCAAATGCTGAGAACAAGGCATATTGACGCATATAGGCGCCCGTCACACGCTTGGTTTGCGCCGCACCCACACCGTTCAGTTCAGGACTGAAGAAGTCGCTACCGGTCACTGAATTGTATCGCTCCTGTGAATACTCATAACTTTGTCCCAATACACCTTGCAGGAAATGTTGTCCGAACACCTTATTGATATTGAGGGTGTTGTTGACTACTATTTTGTACTTCAAGCTGGTAGACTCAGAAGCCTGATTACCAATAACACCGGACAAGGTCTCTGGCAATTCTGGTTTGCGGATATTGGTAAAGGAGTTGTAGAGGTCGGTACCCAACTCACTGCGCAAAGAAATCCAACTTGTAGGACGGTATTCCACATAACCGTTACCCACCACGCGGGTATCTTCGAGACTCTCATCATTGTTATATGCTATTGCCACAGGGTTGTATGCCTCCGGATCGCCCTTCGCATTGGGAGCATAGCCATAATAATAGTCGCCTGTTTTCTCGTCGTAAACAGGGATGTTGGGCGCTTTCTTCAATGCCATCGCATAGACGTTGCTGGCTGTCAGCGCATTGTTGTTCAACTTGGTGAGCGACATGTTCAAGCCCATATCCAAATACTTATTGATGGATGTGTTCAGGTTCATACGTGCCGCATAGCGTTGCATGTCGTTATTGATGACATAAGATTGGTTATTGTCGTACGACAGACTGACAAAATAAGTGGTCTTTCCCTGTCCGCCGGACACTGATGCATTCACACCGTGGCTGACAGCTGTACGTGTCACAGCATCAATCCAATCGGTATTGGCAAATTTCGGGAAACCTGTTTTATAATAAGCCGTATATACATCGGAATATTCATCACCGGTCAACAAATCAAGTTTACCCATCGGACGGTCAATTGACACGGTATAGCCTACATTCACTTGTGAACGATCGCGACTACCCTTTTTGGTGGTAATCAAGATTACACCGGCAGCACCACGTGAACCGTAGATAGCAGTAGCGAAAGCATCCTTTAGGATTTCGATGGACTCGATGTCGTCGGGGTTCAAAGTAGCCAATGGATTTCTCTCAAATGAATATTTCAACTCATGATCGTATTTCAAGGTTCCACCACCTGTATGCGTTCCACCCATGGCTATACCCGGAATGGCTCCACCGGACACGTCCATGTTATTGGCATCACGGTCGGTACTGTACACCGGCACTCCGTCAATCACATACAAGGGGTTATTATCACCCATGATAGAACTGATACCACGGATGGTCAAGAGGTTGGCTCCACCCAATGCACCGGATGAGTTACTCATGTACACACCGGGAGCTTTACCCTGTAACATTTGGTCGACAGACTGAAAACCTACTCTGTCATCCGGTTTTACGGAAGATACCGAACCGGTCAGGTCACGACGCTCCTGACGGCTATAACCCGTCACCACCACGTCGCTCATGCGGAAAGCATTGCTTTCTTTCAACGACACGCTCACATCTGTACGGTTGCCCACCCTTTCTGCATATTTATTGTATCCCAATAAAGAAAAGTTAAGGGTATCTGAGGGTGCTGCTGAAATAGAATAAGTACCATTGCGCTCGGTGTAAGTCACCACGTTCGTTCCTTTAACGTGCACGCTCACCATCTCCAACGGATAACCGGAATTGTCCACCACCTTTCCTTTCACTGTACGTTTCTGTGCAGAAACACTCATTGAAAGGAGTGCGAGAAAGATAAACAGTATAGATTTTGTTTTCATACCAAATATTTTGATAAAAAAGGGAGTGTGCCCTCATTCCGAGCACACTCCTATAATTTAATTGATTAGATTAATCCAATGTCTTCACCCAAGTGTCTGTTACCGGAGTAAATGGCGCTTCGAGAGGATAACCATAAGTGTCTTTAGTTACATCGCTGATACCACCGAACAACCATGCTTCATTACCTTGAGCTACACCCACTGTATGACGACGAGCTGAGAATGCTGCAGGTACATCTGCCACTTCTTCCCAAGTCAAGCAGTCTGTAGACTTGAAGATCTTGTTAGAAACCACATTACCTTCTGCTGTATTGATAGCACCACCGAAGATGTAAACCACTTCGTCAGTAGCAACAACTGACATATCATAGATACCAGTCAAACCTACTACTTGATTGCCTTCTGCATCAACCGGGAATTCAGCTTCTTGCTTCCATGCGATACCGTCTTCAGAAGACCAAATAGTATTTACCATTTGACTTGGACTCAAGAAGTTCTTGTAACCACCCATGCACCACAACTTACCTTGGAACTCAAAGAACGCGTTTTGTGCACGCATATGTACGTCTGGAGTAACACCTTCTTCCGCACCTGTCACAGTTACTATTTCATAGTCTGTACCATTGGTTGTTGTAAAGTAACGACGACCCATTTGCCACATACCATAGCCTGCATTCAAACCACCTTGAACAAAAATCTTACCATTAAAGCTAACTGCATTTACATGAGCAGCTGGCAAGAACCATGAAGCATCTGCTGTAATATCTTCACCATTATTTTTTACAGTGATTCCAACAGTGTCACACTCAAAGTTAACACCATCCGCTGTTGAGAATGAACGCCAAGCTTCAATAGAAGGACCAGGTCCTGTCCATCCGTCAACCATCTCAGCAGGATTTCCATAAATATCTTGACCGTTCAAACGAGAACCTCCCATAACGAACAAGCGACCATCATGTACTACTAAACATGCACCTTCACCACCAACTACATAACCTTCTTGCTTCTCTTCCAAAACTTCACCTTCTGCTGAAACTTTGTTCGGAAGATCAACACCTTCTGTTGATACGTTATAATCTACCTTCACCCAGTTTACACCATCCACTGAAGAGAACAAATCGTAGTGTTCAATTTTTACAGTTTCTGCTTCTTCACCTTCACCTTGTAATTCTTCAGTTGTTGATGTAACAAAAGCATAGAATTTACCCTTGAAGTAAGTCATGTTGTAATCAATAACATTTGCAGGGAAGCCATTGAATCTTGAAGACTTGATAGTCATACCTACATTACCGAATACACGCTCTACAGTTACTGTATAAGCAACAGACTTGCCGTCAGCACCTTTTGCTACCAAAGTAACAGGAGCTGTAAAGTCAGCAGTTACACCTGCACCTACCGGTTCGTCATTGAAATAAACGGCAGAACCCAAAGTAGCTACAGCAGAAACAGTAGCATTTGCCAAAGCTTCGTCAGTTGTTTCACCAGCAACTTCTACAACAGCTGTTGTACCTGTGATAGTTGCATTGTAGCTCACTGAACTACCTTCCGGTGTTACACTGATTGCGGTGATACCCACTACCGGAGCAGGATCTTCCTCTGAACATGATGTCCAAGTCAAGGCACCCATCAGGACTGCCAAGAACATCCATACATTTCTCATTTTCATAATTCTCTCTATTTTTAAAGTTAAACAAAATTTATCACATCATAGCGGCGCCCATCATGCTCATGCCACCGATAGCCTTAGGGGCAGCGGCTTTCTTACCATCCAAACACTCCTGTACGGCATTCTTGATGCCTTCGCCACGTACATTCTTCTTATAGATATTGCCATCCTTGTCCAACACCAAGATGAAAGGAATACCACCGAACTGATAGAGACTCATCACCTCCTTGCCGGCATCCTTTACCCATCCTTGTGGCCAAGCCATATTTTCCTCTTTCATAGCCTTGCGCCATGCGGGTTCTTTTGCATCGATAGATACACTCAAGAATTCTACATCCTTACCCTTGAATTCTTCATAGAATTTCTTCATGTGAGGAATCTCCTGACGGCAAGGACCGCACCATGAAGCCCAGAAGTCAAGTACCAAAACCTTACCCTTGAAATCAGCAGGAGACAATTTCTTGCCTTTCGGGTTCTGACAAACGAATGCCGGAGCCGGTTTACCCACCTTCATACGCTCCATGCGTTCACGTTTCTCAGCTTGTTCTTTTCTATATTGATTAACCAAGGTTTTAGAAACTTCTGATTGTTGTTCCAACTGTGCCAAAGCAGCATCTACCAACGCTTTGTCTTTTTCGCCGGAAAGTGATGCGATAGCCACCAACACACTGTTACGGTCAGCAAAATGCTCAACGATATAGCGCATATAGGCAGACATATTTTCACCGCTCATGTCATACATCGCCACACTCAATTTTTGCTTTTCCTTGTCATCCTGGAATTTCGCACGATAAGCCGCTTGCGAAATGGCAATCATACGCTGATAACTGCGATAACCCTCAAAGTTGATCAAGTTCATCACCTCATTGTTCTTACCTCCTTTAATATATACAAAAGGAGGATTCTTAATCTTGATTTTGGCTGTATCCAAACCGCGGAAGTCAATATCAAGGTTCTCGTCTTCCAACCATACGTTCACAGATTGCCATTTGCCGCAATCCACTATTGCCTGACCCGGTTCGCTGACCGGCACCTCAACAGAGTAGGTGTGATCCGGATTCACTACTGTTTCAGCCAACACTTTGGTAGAAGTACCAATACGTTGGAATACACTTACCTTAAAACCCTCTTCTATGAATTTCACATGTCCTTTGATGGTTATTTTCTCTTGAGCATTCATGCTCATTCCAAAGCACACCAAAGCCAATAAAAATAACTTAGTCTTTTTCATGGTTCCGATTTTATGTTTGTTTTCTTTCGTTTTTTCAGCCCCTCTCTTGGTGAGAGAGCGATTGAGCGCGACAAAAATATGTAAAAAGCCTTATTAAAACAATAAAAATGCAGAAAAAATACACTTTCATTTAAAAAGTGTTATCAAAAGCCATCTGTCACTGCCTTATTTTTTAAGCACCAGGTATTCCAACCACTTGTTTATTAACACCTTACTTATTCAATCGCTCTCTCACCAAGTGAGCAACTGATATTTAGGAGAAATGATGACCGTTATGCTCAAAACCTGAAATAAAAACAATACGCCCCACCAAAGTCATCTTCTAACGACTCCGATGGGGCGTATTGTA
>JAGBUF010000021.1 GCA_017630975.1 Paraprevotella sp.
AACGAAAAACAATGTGTCATCGGTGTCTATCGTCTCACCATGAAATCCAACAGTGACAACTTCCGTCAAAGCAGTATTCAAGGCATCATGAAGCGCATCAAAGCCAAAGGCGCCACCGTCATCATCTACGAACCCACGTTAAAAGACGGTGATACCTTCTTCGGCAGCAAAATCATCAACAACCTTGATGAATTCAAGCGCCAGAGCCAGGCCATCATCGCCAACCGTTACGACAACAGCCTGGACGATGTACAGGAAAAAGTCTACACCCGCGACATCTTCAAGCGCGACTAAGAAGTTACCGTTACCGTTAAAGTTAAAGTTACCGTTAATCACATGAAATACCCTATTGGAATACAGAACTTTGAAGATTTAAGACGTAAAGAATTTGTTTACATTGACAAAACCGCTTTACTCCATAAATTAGTATCAGAAGGGAAATACTATTTCCTTTCTCGACCACGTCGCTTTGGAAAGTCATTATTCCTATCAACATTAGAATCCTTCTTCTCTGGAAGAAAAGACTTGTTCGCAGGATTAGCTGCTGAAACATTAGAAAAAGATTGGACTGAACACCCCATTCTACACTTAGACTTGAATGCAGAGAAATATGACACACCAGAGGCTCTTGTCGGTGTACTGAACGATTTTCTTACCAAGAAAGAAAAAATATATGGCAGTGAGTCCTCAGAAGTCAGTTTTGGTTTACGTTTTCAAGGAATTATCCGCAGAGCATTTGAGATAACAGGTCAGCAAGTAGTAATCCTCGTGGACGAATACGACAAACCATTACTTCAAGCCATTGGAAAGCCGGAACTTCAAGAAGAATATCGTAATACCCTCAAAGCATTCTATGGAGCACTAAAATCCATGGACCGCTACATCAGAATTGCCTTTTTAACCGGAGTAACAAAATTCGGGAAAGTCAGTGTTTTCAGTGATCTTAACAATCTTACAGACATCTCTTTTGACAAAAGATATTCTGAAATATGTGGTATTACGGAAGAAGAGCTACATTCCTACTTTGACCAAAGCATAGCAGAGGTTGCAGAAGAGAACAACATGACCAAAGAAGCATGCTATGAGAAAATGAAACGTGACTTCGATGGTTACCATTTCACGATACCCAGCAAGGGCATGTACAACCCCTTCAGTGTATTGAACACCTTGTCCTCAAAACAATTCCGCGACTACTGGTTTGAGACAGGCACTCCATCATTCCTCGTATATCAGTTACAAAAAACTGGCTATAACCTGAATAATATAACCAAAGAAAACCTATCCACTGACACTCTCAACAGCATTGACATCATGGACACCAATCCGCTGCCTCTGCTCTATCAAAGTGGATACCTGACTCTAAAGAGTTACAATGCAAGATTTGACGAATATACGCTGGGATTCCCCAACCGAGAGGTGGAACAAGGTTTTGTAAAATACTTGTTACCATTTTATACGCCGAAAAATGAAGATAAGACCACATTTGCCATACCACATTTCGTAAAAGATGTAGAACGAGGCGATGCCGAAGGATTCATGCAACGATTAGAAGACTTCTTTGCCACAGGTGATTATCAAGTAATGGGTAATTTAGAAATATACTTCCAAAACACCATCTATGTCATTTTCCGTTTGATAGGTTTCTATGTCAATGTAGAACGACACACCACACGTGGGCGCATTGACATCACCATGCAAACACCAGACTATATTTACATTATAGAACTCAAAATTGATAAATCAGCTCAAGAAGCATTAGATCAAATTGAAGAAAAAGGATATGCTGACGCATTTGCAGGAAATAACAGGAAACTATTCAAGATAGGCATCAACTTTGACAGCGAAACCAAGAAGATAGATGATTGGAAGATAAGATAAAAACTACAAGTCACAACCAACCACAAATGAACGAAAATAGCAAACGGATCGCAAAAAATACACTTGTGCTGTATGTACGAATGCTTGCCATGATGGTCATCAGCATTTACACGTCACGAATCATACTTAAATCTTTAGGCGTAGAAGATTATGGAATTTACAATGTCGTTGGTGGATTTGTATCCATGTTCACAATGATTTCCGGATCACTCAACAATGCAATTAATCGCTTTTTAATGTTTGATATCGGTAAAGGCAATATTGAGCAATTAACAAAAACCTTTTCTTCTGCCGTCACGATTCAAATGCTATTGGCATTGATATTTTTTATTATTGCAGAAACAATAGGTCTTTGGTTTCTTAATTACAAAATGGTTATCCCCGAAAGTCGAATACTTGCAACAAATTTCGTATATCAATTCTCTATAATATCATTCATGCTAAGTTTAATTACTATCCCATATAATGCCATAATTATTGCACGTGAAAAAATGTCAATCTTTGCTTATATGAGTATTCTTGAAGTGGTTTGTAAGTTATTAATTGCATGGAGTACACAATATACACCGACCGACAAATTGATTTTCTTTTCTGCTATTATTATGATATTTAGTTTAATCATGCGATTAATCTATGGCATTTATTGTAAAAGGAATTTTGAAGAATGTAATTTTAAATTTAGTTTTGATAAGAAACGACTTAAAGAAATGTTCAGTTTCGCAGGATGGAATGTGATAGGTTCTGCTTCTGCAATTTTGAGGGACCAAGGGGGAAATATTTTAATTAATTTGTTTTATGGTCCGATAGTAAATGCTGCTAGAGCTATCGCAAGTCAAGTTAATAACGCAATTACTGGTTTTGTTCATAACTTTCAGACTGCACTAACACCACAAATTATTAAGAACTACGCATCTTCAAATCATGAGTATATGTTTGCTTTAGCTTTAAAAGGTGCAAGATTCTCGTTCTACATTTTATTTTTCCTTTCATTACCATTTATCCTAAATACGGACTATATATTACAATTATGGCTTGAGGAAGTTCCTGCACATTCTGCATTTTTCGTACAGTTAGTACTCATCTTGGCTATGTTTGATTGTGTCGCAAATCCATTTGTCACAATAGCCTTAGCAACAGGAAGAATTAGGAACTATCAGTTAATAGTTGGTGGATTACAAATGCTAAATTTACCCATCGCATATATCTGCCTTAAAATAGGAAGCATTCCAGAGATTGTAACTATTGTGGCTATTATTATGGCTGCTATTTGCATGGTTGCTCGGTTGATTATTCTTAAAAATATGGTAGCATTAAATATTCTGAGAGTATGTAAAGAGGTTTTCTTTAACGCCATTAAAGTTGGACTTTTATCCTCTATAATACCATATCTCATACACATTAACAACGAAACAACTTTTTTACATTTTATGATTGATTGTATCTTTTGTTTAATTTCCTCGTCTATAGTTATACTATTTGTGGGATGTGATAAGAAAGAGCGTACATTCATTTTTGAAAAAGTAATTGATAAATTGAATTAAAAAACTGTTAAACGTATATGAATATTCTTTTTTGTATTGACAAAAATTATCTGA
>JAGBUF010000150.1 GCA_017630975.1 Paraprevotella sp.
AGATAGATGTATTTGTCATCCACATCTACGCCATTCGCACTTATTTTACTTCCACCAACCTTGTTACCGTTGTAGTCATAGATTACGAATCCATTTTGTCCTTTACAAACATAGATATATTCGTTGTCGCTGATACATACGTTTTTACCATTCACGGGATTGAGAGCTCCTACTTCAAATGAGGTTTCTGCATTCATGGAAGCATCGTAAATTGTTACGATACCCTTTTCTGTATTGTTGAGTGTGACAACCTTTCCATTGTTTGCATTGTAATGGATGTATTTACCTTGGAAATTGTCAGTTTCTTGGTTGATAGATTTCTTTTCCTGGTTGCTTACATCATTGATGTCAAATTTGTTGATACCACCATTGGAGTAACCGGATATTGTAACCAACTCATCGCCTATACGGTCTACGCAGTTTGCAGAGTAGCCGGTAAGATTAACGCGTATCTCTTCATATTGTTCCATTGCAGGGAATTTGCCGTCTGATGTCAGTGCTATTTCACTCAATGCAGCACCTACTTTCTTGTTTGTGGTTGCAGAATACAACTTGTTGTCTGAATAGATAATGTGGTTGTATTTGAATTCACTGTCTTCCATTGATTGCTCAAAAAGACTGCTTGTAATATCATAATCATTAATGTTGATAATATCAATGATACCGCCAAAGTCCTCCTCGCTATCTACGGATGGACTGAAGTCGTCCTGTGCATAGTCCATATTGGTTCTTGGATTAGAATGCCAGCACAGATATACCATGTTGTCCTTAAATGCAATTCCGGTTGCAGAATATTTATGGGTAGCGGTGGATGCAGGAGGCAATACTTCGATTACTGGTACCTTTCCGGTCTCTGCGCGGCAACCGTCTGCTGAAGAAGGCAACCAGCTGTTGGCATGGATGCTCACAGACTCGGGCACAACCAAGTTGTCCTCGTTCAGTATTGCCAGTTCGTCTGCAACGTCATAATAGAATTTGATGCGCAGATCACCTTCAAGATTCAAATTACCGGTAAAGTTTCCACTGGGGAAGCTGGCTGCTGCCACGCTTCCTGGGATGGTTGTGTATTCATTACCGCGATCCAGATAAAGTTTTCCGTTTACCTTGACAATGGATTTATAATCAGATTCGACACCGTTTACCACAACTTGTTGGTCACCCTTGTCTACAAACATACCGTCATTCTTGATTTCGAACAAGGCATCTTTCAAGTTCATTGTAGCTTTTCCTTGGTTGGTTACCAATGATCCCACAACGAGGTATTTGTTGACATTCATGATGGTTCCGCCGGTTGTGGCTTTGAAGTCAAGCGCTTCTTCTACAATGGTACAATCGTCAAAGGTTACGTCTGCCGCATATTCCACATACATGTTTTCCATAACATGCAATTTGTTGACGAAATGTGATTTACCACCATTGAATTGTACACTACCGTTTACAATCATTTCACGTTCGCAATAGAAATCCGATTTGGTATCTACCTGGAAAGTTACATAAGCGTTGTTTTCTCTAACAATGAACGGATCACCTTCCGAATCGTAAATATGAACTTTGCCGGCTTCATACAATCGGAAACCCATGTTTTCGGGAGTATCAATGTTACCCCAGCAATATACATTGGTTGCCTTCTTAATTTTGACCATGTTGTCATATCCTGCTTCGCAATATGTCAAGACAGAACCAGGAAGAATATAGATGTTCACAGGTATGTCATCATTCCACCATGCTCCTGTGAATTTTGCATCAGCATTTATGTAGATGTCAATGGAACCTTCGGAGGAAGACCAATCATTACTAATGGTACCTTCCCATTCAGAATCAATATAGTATGCTTTTCCTCTTGTAAGTGTTACTCCATTGTTCCAGTTGGTTGGTTGGTCTGCCAGTTTAAGCGCATTCTCTGGAATGGAGGGAGCGGGTGTTTCACTATAAGCTCTTGTGCTGTTTCCTGCAGGAGCATGATTGGCAAATACAAGACGGCCTGACAATTCTGATTGATCAGTTGTGATTTTAATGTTTGCCGGGTTGGTAACAGTGGGGTTTTCTGGTTTGATATCACTCTCATCGGAACATGAAGTAGTTGCACTCATCATGAAGGCAAATATACTCGCGAGGTAAATGTATTTCTTCATACTGTTCTGTTTAAGTGTTGATAATTGTTTATTTGTTTATTGATAATTGATAATGTTTATTTAACTTACATTTGCAAAGATAGTGAAAATAATTAAAATATTAGATTTG
>JAGBUF010000151.1 GCA_017630975.1 Paraprevotella sp.
TGCATTGAGTCGTTCGGAACGTGAGGCTTTACAATATACACGTCAGAAAATAGAGAAGGCAAATGGCTTTATTGAGGCAGTGAAGCAACGTCGACAAACGTTGATGTCTGTTATGGAAACCATCGTTGATTTCCAACGCCCCTTTTTTATAGAGGGTGATGAAACCTTATTACGTCCCATGATTCTGAAAGATATAGCGGAGCGTACTGGGTTAGATATTTCAACAGTTTCGCGTGCTGCAAACAGCAAATACGTGGAAACCAATTATGGTATATATTCGTTGAAGTGGTTCTTTACCGATGGGTATGTTACAGATGATGGTCGTGAGATTGCGACAAGGAAAATACAAACCATCCTAAAAGAGATAATAGAAGAGGAGAATAAGAAGAAACCGTTGAGTGATGAAGAACTGACGGCATTGTTGAATGAAAGGGGATATCCGATTGCTCGAAGAACTGTTGCAAAATATAGAGAGCAGTTGGGAATACCTGTAGCGCGTTTAAGAAAATGAAAAAGCATGGAAAGATGATAACGATGGCGAAGTATTTGTCCATTCTCTTTCGTCCCTATTATATGCCTATAGTAGGGTTTATCGCTTTGTTCACTGTTACTTATTTGAGTATACTCCCCTGGATTTACAAGGCGACAGTGTTGGGAATGGTGTATGCTTTTACCATTCTGTTTCCTCGTCTATGTGTTTTTATTTATCGAAAATTGAATGGATGGGCTCCTTATCAATTCCGTTTGCGCGAGTATCGTGCCATTCCTTATATTCTGTTCATTACGTCGTACATGGCGTGTCTGCATATAATGAATAGGGTACATTTGCCGCATTACATGTGTGGCATATTGGTATCAGCACTGTTGATACAAACCTTATGTGCGATTATCAATGTGTGGTGGAAAATCAGTATCCATTCGGCTGGAGCCGGTGGAGTAATTGGTGCTTTGATTGCCTACTCAATTCTATTCGTATTCAATCCTATATGGTATTTGTGTTTGTTGATTTTATTGGCAGGTGCTGTGGGTACGGCACGCATGTTGTTGCGTCAGCACAATTTATCACAGGTTGTGGTAGGTACGATTTTAGGAGTGGTATGTGGTTTTATGGGAATTATATTGACTTGATAAAAATTATAGAAGAATATGAAACCGATTGTTAGTATTATTATGGGCAGTACTTCTGACCTTCCGGTAATGGAAAAGGCTGCAAAGTTTTTAGAAGAGATGGAAATCCCGTTTGAGATGAATGCTTTGTCTGCGCATCGCACACCGGTGGAGGTGGAAACTTTTGCCCGTGAAGCAGCAGGTAGGGGGGTAAAAGTGATTATCGCGGGTGCAGGAATGGCTGCGGCATTGCCGGGTGTCATAGCTGCCGGGACAACCTTGCCTGTTATTGGTGTTCCCATTAAGGGTATGTTGGATGGACTGGATGCTATGCTTTCTATCATACAGATGCCTCCGGGTATTCCTGTAGCGACAGTTGGTGTGAATGGAGCGCAGAATGCTGCAATATTGGCCGCACAGATGTTGTCACTATCTGATGTTGACTTGGCTGAACGCATGGCTATTTACAAGGAAAATCTGAAACAGAAAATCGTAAAAGCCAATGCTGAACTGGCAGAAGTAAAATATAAATTCAAATGTAATTAATCACAATTGAATGAATTTGTTTGGATATAGTCGTAGGAAGACCAAAGAAGTATATATTGGAGCAACTCCTTTAGGCGGTGAAAATCCTATACGTGTACAAAGTATGACGAATACGTCTACTATGGATACGGAAGCCAGTGTAGCGCAAATATTACGCATTGCTGGAGTCGGTGGTGAGTACGTTCGCCTGACTACGCAAGGTGTCCGTGAGGCGGAGAATATGCTACAGATCAATATGGGTGTGCGTGAAAGCGGATGCGACGTTCCCCTGGTAGCTGATGTGCACTTCAACCCAAAGGTGGCTGATGTAGCAGCGCAATATGTGGAGAAAGTACGTATCAA
>JAGBUF010000152.1 GCA_017630975.1 Paraprevotella sp.
ATAGCAGAGCTACTCAAAAAGAAAGAGATGCAACAATTTATCCGCTTCTGCATTGTGGGCGGAACGTGTGCATTGATAGACGCGACTATCTTTTATATTGTTAGGCTTTTTGCCCCATACTTGGTAGCTCTTATCTCCGGATATATCCTTTCCCTGTGTGTCAACTATCTTCTCACTATTTATTGGACTTTCCGGACTCGTTCCTCCATACATAATCTTATCGGTTTTGTCGGAGCGCATCTGTTCAACCTGTTCGTTGTACGCATGGGAATTATGGTATTCCTGGTAGAAGTTCTTGGGTTGAAGGATTCTATTGCCTACCTGCCTATGGCTGCTATCAGCGCAGTCACCAATTATTATGTCGTACGTGCTGTAGTGAGATATTCAAAGAGAAAAAGAGAAAAAATGTAAGTCTCTTGTAAAGATTTCTCTCCTATGCGCGCTTTTTGACAACCGTTTTTCCCTTCGTTGGCACAGTTCCACCTTAAAACGCCAAAGAAACAAGAATTTGTACGTTGCTGATAATCTATCTGTTAGAAAGCCTTACTCGCAAAGACATGGTTTCATCAGGTTTGACAAGCAACAGCATTCCGCCTGAAATTGCCTAAAATCACGTCGATTTCGGTGTGGGTAGTTTGGTAATTTGGCACGGAAAAATTGCAAACATCGTTCACCATTATCACCAAATGGGCCTTGCCTGTATGGAATCGCCCCATAAGAAGTTGGGCGACGTGACGCTTTGTATTCCTTTTTTGTAATGGAATTTCGACGAGGCATGTAAAGGATCTTTACGGTCTTCGTTCGTAAACCTGCATCTTCTGATTGACAGTGACAGGGTCCATAATATACTTCAATATAGGCCTGGGCCATGTCAGATTCCATAGGAATTTATGCGGCGTTACACAAAAGCGATAACGGAACAATTCCTCCTTGTCGTAGATAAGATGATAGTTCTCCGGAATGGGAGCATCGTAATAATCGTGACATGTCTTTACAGCTCCTATCACACGGACGAGATACTTCACCTTTCCGGAAGCCACCCACTCTGCCTGTTCCTTCTTAATGTCTGGATTAAGGTAACTGGAGATAAAGAAATTAGGATTGGGAGGCAATTGGTCTGTGTGCTGATAAATGCCGGAATCATATGAACTGAAAGTAAGTACCTTGCTGTCATCGCTCTGGTTGGCATTGACAATCTCCGCCATCTCAAGAACACAATATGGGAATGTGCCATTAAGACGCGTTACAAGGTTCCAGTTAGTTGCAACAGACCATATGGTAACAAGAGTAAATACCAAGTACGTACGCCATGTCGGCTTGCAATCCCTTGCATAACAAATGAGCAGAGGGAAGAAGGTGAAAACAGTCAGGAAGTAGTAGAACTGAACCGTCAACATTGCGAAAGAAAGCATCAGCAAACCATATGTCCCCATGAGAAGCAACTTCACATCCTTACGCACAGGCAATAAAAGTGCAGGCAACATCAGTATCGCCCAAATGCTGAGCTTAAACAAGGGGAACCACCAATAATCTGGTGCACCATTGGTAGCCGTTCCGTGATAATGGAAGATGTTCACCATAAAGTACGACTCCCACAGCGCATCCAATGTGCCATGCAGACCGAAATACAGCAACACCCATGCCGTAACCAACGCAAATCCCACAAAGATCCATCCAATGGCACGAAAAAGTTCCTGCATCTGTCCGTTCTTCTTCGCAATATACCACAACGCCAACACACCACCTATATAGAAGAACAAGAGATTATACTTCATCCAGAAGATAAGTCCAATGCCAACACCCATAATAAGCGACTGCCACCAATACGGAGCATGACGGTCCTTAACAAACCGCAACATGAAATAAAGACTCTGAGCCAAGAAAGGCAAAGACAATTCCTCTACACTATCCCCATAGCCAAAGAAATCCGACGTATAAGTAATCACTCCCAAAAGGCAAACAAAAGGCAAAGTGACTGACGAAGAAGAAAACATTCGCAACGTACGCAGCGAATAAATCAAATAGACAAAGCTGCAAACAATCTCCACCAAATAAATGCCCACAAAACTATTGCGTGAAAGCATGGCCGCCCATTCGTGCAAGAAGAAAAGAATGGGACCTTTATGGTCGAAGATATCAACATAGAGTTCCTTCCCACCGAGCATCGCATTGCCAATAGTCATATAAACATTTGCATCGTCCCACGGATTGAGAGGATAAAAGAACGAGCAAGTACTGAACAAAGTCGTCAGTAATAAGGCAAGAAAGAACAATAGAACCTTTTCACTAAAAGAAACTCTCTGTGTCATAGTCATAACAAATATATTCACACGCAAAGATATACTATTACAATGAGAATACCTCCACTTTACTAAAAAAATGTAATGAGAAAGGAGGTTTTTACCTCCTGCTTTGCTTTTGTCGTATAAAAGAGGTAAATTTGCGAGGAAAATGAAAAACGCAAAATGAACAAACACCTTATACTACTCTCCGTCATCGCCCTATTGCTACTCTACCCGCGCCTATCAACGCCACTATTAGCACAACCCCGTTTCGTTCCCGACACAGAAATAAAGAAAGCAGGCGAAATACAATTCCAAACACCCCGTCTGTTCAAGATTGGCTTTACTAACAAAGGCGACAAGCCACTGCTCATCAAAAACATCAAAGCATCCTGTGGTTGCCTCAATGTCACATATCCCCAAACACCCATAGCCGCAGGTGCAAGAGGCGAAATCTCACTTACATTTGATGCAAAGCTGCTAGGTACATTCTACAAAGAAATAGAAATCTACACCAATGCCTCGGACACACCAACATACATAGCAATTCAAGGAACCGTCGTAACAGAAGTACACGACTACAGCGACGAATTCCCCATCGACCTCGGAAATGTGCGTATGGTAACAAATACCGTAGAATTCGAAGATGTCAACATCGGCGACCATCCATCAATAGAACTACCAATCCTAAATACCGACCGTACAGCATTCCGCCCCGAACTGATGCACCTGCCTCCCTATCTTTCCGCTGAAAGTATCCCAGAAGATATCCCCGCAGGCAAAACAGGAATAATACGCCTTACACTCAATAGCGAAAAACTCGGGCAACTAGGACTCAACCAAACCAGCATCTACCTCTCACGTTATCTGGGCGACAAGATAAGTGAAACAAACGAAAT
>JAGBUF010000153.1 GCA_017630975.1 Paraprevotella sp.
GAGGAATTGAAAGACTGCCTTCAAATGACATCCTATATCGTCAACAAAATAAAGGTCAACGAACACATTTTGGACGAAAAGAAATATGACAATATGTTCAGCGTAGAAGAAGTCAATCGACTTGCTGCAGACGGTATGCCTTTCCGCGATGCCTACAAAAAAGTCGGACTGGACATTGAAGCCGGGACTTTCACCCCTAACAAAGAAGTGCACCATACACACGAAGGAAGCATCGGGAATTTATGTAACAAAGAAGTGGCTGAATTAATGGATAGTATTTGGAGCGGATTCAATTTTACACGCATCAACGAAGCAGAAAAAAGACTTTTAGGGGAATAAACAAAAACACTACAATAAAAGAGGAAATGCTCCGTTTTCTTAATATGAAAAGAATTCGGAGCATTTATATTATACTGATTGCACTTATAACTACAACAGGATGTAAGGAAGATATCCAAAACACATACTCTAAATATCCTGCATATTTTGTATGTAATACAGTAAGCACAATACCTCAGTTAAATACGGCATTGAACAGTATGGGGATGTTTGCAACGATACGATATGACCGCGAACATTTCCTTTTTACTGATGCCGAAGGGAAGACAACTCCAATGAATGCCACTGCTATTGCAGGAAATGCAAACATACAAATGGGGCTCTCCGGTTTTATCGTCGGCCTACCCAATATAGCAGAACTTGGTTACGACACACCGCTACCCATCTGCTATGATTTGTCATGCCCTAATTGTTATACCGCATACAATATAACGCGTTCATTACAATTACAAGAGAGCGGTTACGCCACATGTACATCATGCCATAGAACATACGACTTGAACAATCAAGGCATTATCAATAAAGGAGAGGTTGGAATCAGCCTTTTCCGTTATCGCATCACCTACTCCGGCAATACGATGTCCATTAACAATAGGTAAAAAACAATAGAAATATTTGGTGTAAAGACGAAAATCGTTTATCTTTGCACCCGTCTTAACGATTTTATGCGGAAATAGCTCAGTTGGTAGAGCACGACCTTGCCAAGGTCGGGGTCGCGAGTTCGAGCCTCGTTTTCCGCTCCAAGGTTGCTCGAATGGTGGAATCGGTAGACACGAGGGACTTAAAATCCCTTGGCCATTACGGCTGTGCGGGTTCAAGTCCCGCTTCGAGTACTAAGCAGCAATAAAAAGAGGATGTTTCATGAAACATCCTCTTTTTATTGCATTATATTGCTGGTAATGTTGCCAAAAATAACATTTGTTATAAAAGAAGACAAATTTAAATGGCTATTTTTAAAAAGTAAAAAGGACCATATCTACATCTATATCACAACATCCTCTCCTCGTCTGATTCTTTCTCGGTATTCTGTAGCAATCGTAAACATGGCATCTGCACTGGAGTTGAGCGCAGTCTCCATAGAATCCTGCACCACACCAATGATAAAACCTACCGCCACAACCTGCATCGCAATGTCATTGTCTATACCAAACAGCGAGCAAGCCAAAGGTATAAGCATTAGTGAGCCACCGGCAATACCCGACGTTCCACACGCTCCTAAAGTGGCTATAACACTCAATAGCAAGGCACTACCCACGGTGAAATCAATACCTAATGTATGACATGTTGCTAACGTCATTATCGTAATGGTGATGGCAGCCCCATTCATATTGATGGTACTTCCTAACGGAATGCTTACAGAATAAAAATCCTCGTCTATTCCCATTCGCTTACACAAATCCATATTAACAGGGATATTTGCGGCAGAGGAACGTGTAAAGAATGCACTGACGGCACTCTCCTTCAAACATTTCCATACTAACGGATAGGGATTACGTTGCAACATGATGCCAATGATAATAGGATTGACCACTAATGATACAGCCATCATACAACTCACTAACAATAATATCAGTCTACCGTAAGTGATAAATATCTCAACTCCGCTGTGTGAAACGGTGGAATACACCAATCCCATGATACCCAACGGAGCGCAGGCAACCACCCAAGACACCACTTTAGAGACTGTTTCGGACCATTCTGCAACAGATGCAATGGTTTTCTGCGTTGCAACTTGCTTCATGGCCAAACCCATAATAATCGCCCAAAAGAGGATACTCAGATATTTAGCATCTGCAATGGCAGCAATAGGGTTACTTGTAATTTCACCAATAATATTCCGAAACACATCACCCAATGCTTTGGGAACAGATGATGAAACCTCGGATACTCCATGCACAATAATTCCAACGGGAAATAGGCGACTGGCAAACACAGCCAAAACTGCCGCAACAAAAGTGGTGAAGAGATATAATATGATAATCGTCCTGAACCGACGCCCCAAACCATTGCGTGCCTTGGCGACTGAAGCCACCACTAAGACACCCACCAAAAGCGGTGCTATAGCTTTAAGAGCTCCAACGAACAAATCTCCTAAAATAGCAATTCCACTTAATTCCGGGAAGAAAACAGCCAATAGTACTCCCAATATAATACCGACAGAAATGCGCAATACGAGATTCATCCCCTGCCATTGATCAACGATTCTCCTAAACACTTTCATCAAAAATAGATTTTATTTAAAAGTTATCCTTCTTAAAATCAAACAACCATCAGTACATCTGCATGACTATGTTATTGCTTCCTAAAGTTATTCCTCATTGTATTATTGAACCACAACCTTCTTCCC
>JAGBUF010000154.1 GCA_017630975.1 Paraprevotella sp.
AAGAATTTCACTTGTTCATATCTGGGAATGAACCCCGAACAGGAGGGTTAATTCAGATTCATCAGTAAGTTTTAAGATAATCAAAGGGGCACAACACATAAAGTGTGAAGTGCCCCTTTGATGGTTCTTCGGTACATTCCTTATTGGATGACTACCTTTTGACGATTCACGATGTAAATTCCCTTTGGCAGACCAGCAATTTGCTTATGGCCATTTACAATGGTTTTTTCTATCAACTTGCCGTCAATCGTATAGATGCAAACATTGATATCCTTGTTGGTTGTTGAAGTGATATAAAGGATACCGCCATTGCTCCATACGTTGAGTTCAGGTTGAGAGATTTCAGTCTGATGAATGGATGTAGCATTTCCGCCCAAATAATATAAACGGAAATTGTCTACTTTATACCAACCTTCATTGCCCATTACGCCGATGTTGATGGTGCCGTCAGTTACATGAACACTATCCACCACGGTTTCTACTAAATATCGTTTTCCTAAACCGTTATCGGTCATAGTGGCTGTCTTATCGTCTGCAAACATGGTTACGCTTTTTCCCTCATCGGTGGCAATGGAAGCTGTGACGCGGTAATAGCCGTTGCTCAACCCATTGATTTCTTGGCTGATGGATGCACTGCCTTTTCCTGTTGTGGAGTAGGTATAATATGTGTATGCGGCATCTGCACCTACCATGAGGTTCTCTAATGATGTATTTTCTACTACACTTGATCTTTGTCCTGTTGCCTTATTTACTGTCCATCCTGTAGTCTTCTTGTTCTCGAACGATGGATTCTCAATGAGGTCGGTCATGTCTATCGGTTCACCATCTGAAACCGCATTCTTCTTGCATGCGATGATTTCATCTGATAACAAGGCTATCATTTCCTCAACCTCAGTGACAATCGGTTGACGGGTATAACATTCTTCAGCATCAGCCAATAGCGTTTGTAAAGTCTCCAAATTTTCTGTAGTCATCAAATTTGATTTTGTTTTTATAAAATCGTGTGCAGCATTGATGGAGGTAGCCAAGTCTTCGCTTATTTCATCCTTTGCAGAATAACTGTATATTTTGGTATTGATGTCCTGTGAGTAATTCAGGTATCCCTCAAAGGCGTTGAGTGTTCCACCCTTGCTGGTGGTGAAGATTTGTGGATTGGCTTTGTTTAGTTTGCGCTGTGATTCACCAATTTTCTTGTTGATGAATGTTCCGCATAATGTGTCAGTGTTTTCTGTCAGGGCCTTGGTGCTTACTGTTACATGATATGCCATAAATCTGTCTTCACCGGGCAGAGTCGTACGATAAAGATATGGAATGCAAGCTTTAAGTTCAGTGTTTACACTATCAGATTTAGTGACAAGCGTTCCTGATAATTTAGAAATTTTTCTGGCTCTACTACCATTGGGAACATCACAATCAAAAGGAAGTACAATGTATTTCCATAGCATGTCAGTCGTATTGGGATTGAATGTAGCCACTTGCGCAGTAAAGTCGTCAATGGGTTGGAAGTCATATCCTGCTGTTAATTGCAAATCAGAACAATTGTTGTCTTTGATGACATTTTTACCGTCAAAGTCACATGATGCTTCCACATAGAAAAGGGTGTTTGGATTGTTGCATTTGGGGATGCTGTTGAATCCAATCACTTCCTTCATGTCATAATAGTAAGCATGATGCTCTGCGGTCAGTGCTTCAAAGGTTTCTTTGTTCCAATGTCCTTTTACGGAATAGCAATGATCTGTTGTAGAACTGATGGTGATGTCGCTAGGATATAATTTGAAATATACGATAGTGTCCACTTTATTCTCAATGCTTAGGATTTCAGTACCGGCTCTGTAACTACGATGCAGTTGTGCCGCATATAATACGTCGTATTCCAAATTCTCTATGCCAAATGCAAAATCAAGGGTTTCTCCCTTATTGATGTAGGTTTCTCTTTCACTGGTCTCTTCTTTTATTATAAATGCTCCTTGTGTAGCATCATAGGCATAAATGTCGCATTGGATATTAGGTATAGACGCAGTGGCATTTGCTGAATTGCAGATGGTAGCTACCGGATATGTGTTGTCTGCGTATACCTTATTATAAGTAATCTTTTCTGTACCACCATTAACCGTTATGTTTTCATTTGTTGTTTCTATGCTATTGGCGATGGCAAAATTTTCAAGGCTCAATGCCGGCATTTGCTCAATGGATGGAACTTCTGCTGTAGCCAAGATGTTGGCGTTAGCATCCATCACATAAAGATATGAGGTGCCAAGTATAGGTGGATTGTATTGTAATGTTATAGTGGCTGTTTCACCGCTTTTGATAATAGTTTCAAGATTCTTGTCAGATATTTTGTCAAGACTTGTAGGGTTTTCTACCTTTCTGCTACCCAACAAATATATGCCGCTGTAATCTGTAGTACCATTATTGGTGATTTCAATTTCAATATTGTTTTTCATTCTGATACAAAGTGTATCTGTATGAATGGTTGCTTGCAACAATTGTCTGCTGGGGTGTATACCATGTGTCATACCTTGTGATTGTGAAAATCCATTCACACCATTGTTGTCATCTACGGTATAGTAACCATCACTACCACCATCCCAACCGAAATTGAAATGGAACAGGTTGTCAGCTGCACGGTAACCATCCAATACGATAGCATGTCCGCCATTTGAAGGATGTACGCCGCTGTATACGATGGGCCAACCTTTTTTCAAGTCGCTGTATATCAAATTTTCCCAATCTGCTTGTGAATAGTTCCACTTGTATGTGCATTGGCTCTTCAAGTTAAATTGTCCGCCGAATGTTCCTACCAGATTACTAATCTGTCCACTGGTGGCAGTTCCGGTTCCGTCAGCATATGTCAGCCAAGTAGATGTTCCGATGACATACATCAGTGTTGCTACGGCTTCGTTCATGTCGGTCGGTAGTGAGTTGTTGTGATACGATTGCATCAACTCCCAGCGCAATGGAGTTCCTTTTTCAAATGACACTGTGACAGGTGCACCTCCATAACCATATGTTGGTGTTGTCTGTTGGGTGAAATAAGGATTCTCTTTGGCCCAATAGTGTACTACTTGTGCAGCGGCTGTTGCTACGCAACCAGTTAGTGCTTGTGCACCATTGTCGGTACGGTGTGGTGCATACATATTATAGGGCCATCCTTGTCCCCATCGGGCAGACACCATTGTAGGAATATCCTTACGTCCGGTAACAGCGCGTTTTGTAGGTCTTGGTCCAGCTCCGTTGGCTTGTGCTTCAATCACAAGGTTGCTGTAACCCTCAAGCATCTCTAATAAAGCAGGAGCAAGTTTAGAGGCATCAAAATGACCTTCTTCTGTATATCCTATAATTTTAGGCATACTGTCATCTCCAGATACAATAACGAATCCCTTCTCGTTTCCGCGATTGAAAATGTAGAGTGGAGGATTCCCGCTTAATGTCCTTTTTTTACTTACTGCAGTCTCAACAAGTTCAGGACTTACACCTTCGTCCATGAATCTTGTGGCAATAGATTTAGCTTTTACCAAATCTATAGGGTCGGCAATGACCAAAGTGGTAGCGAAGAGCGCTAACACTGAAAAAAAGATTTTCTTCATAAATATTAATTGTGTGATAATTTGATATTTCTTAAAGATTAATATTAACCAAGCAAAGGTACTTTAAAAAAAAAGAATAATGAAAAAAATATTATTTTTTTACTTCCTTTTTAACTTTTATCTCACTGAAAATGAAAGGTGATGAAAGGATGCAAACGGACAATAGGAAAATATCTTTGAATGTTTTTCAAAATACATGTTGCTATACATTTTTATTTTATTACTTTTGCCGATGAAATATAAGAGTAATTATATATGCAAAAGAAAGATACTTATTTGGAAAGTACGTTGGATTTGAATTCCGGCAACGTATGGGGAATTGATGAGAGTGAATTGTTGGAATTGTGGAAACAGGATATAAAGGACGAGGACTTTGTAGCATCTGAGGATAAAGTGCTGAATGTCATTCGTCTTTCTTTTGATGTCTATCATTTTGACGAGAGTGATGAACGCGATAGAATCAGATATACGAATGGAGATTACACTATCCTTCCCGTATCAGAGAAACAAAAGACTTCTGTAGCTGTCAGAAAGAAAAAAATCAGACAGATTACAGACCTTTCGTATGAAAATATTAAGCATATCAGTGCTGCAGAGTTGTTGCAATTGATAGATCGTAACTTTGGTGGAGGATGGGATTCTATATCGTTGTCTATCAAAGACATTATCGAATCTACATTTGATATCAGTACCACCACTTTGCCGGCGTCGCGTATACATGCACCTGGTGGAACATTGGAACGTAAAGTGGCTGATGGTTATGATGTCCTGGAAGTAGCAAAAGGAACTTGGATAGAGGCTATTTTTGCCAAGAAACGCGAACCAATGGAAAAACTTCGTTTTATCTCAGAGAATGAATACGATGAAGATGGTAATCGTAAGGTCATAGAAGATGAAGAAGATGAAGATGAGAGAGAAAGAGAACATGATGATGATGATACTGCCAACGATGATACATTCTATGAGAGCTATACACCGGAAGCAGATATCAAAGATGATGAACTTGCAGACGAATAATTAAAATCTATCCTCTAATTTGATAAGCATGAAACTTGATAGTTCGGAAAGAGAACGTATCATCCAACTGGTTAAACAACAAGTTGTACCTGCTGTTGGTTGTACTGAACCTGTATGTGTGGCATTGTGTGTGTCGCGCGCAGTAGAAACATTAGGTGTGTTGCCTGCCAAGATTGATGTATATTTGAGTGCGAATATCTTGAAAAATGCGATGGGAGTTGGTATTCCAGGAACAGGTATGGTAGGATTGCCTATTGCCGTTGCTCTTGGCGCATTGTCGGGAAAATCAGAAAACGGACTAGAAGTGCTCAAGAGTGTCACTCACGAGGATGTGGAAAGAGGGAAGGAGTATATTGCCGAAAAACGTATCAGTATACAATTGAAAGAGGGTAATACTGAAAAATTATATGTTGAGGTGCATGCTTATGATGATGGTGACCATAAGACCGTGGCAACTATTGCAGGTAAGCATACACAATTTATCTATGTTGCTAAAGATGGCGATGTACTTTTGGATGAGCGTTTGCCGGAAGGTGAGGTCCCAAAGGCACATGACGTTGAACTGACATTACGCAAGGTTTTTGATTTTGCGACGGATACACCATTGGAAGAAATCTCGTTCATCCGTGAGGCCAAAACATTGAATCAGGCTGCGTCTGAACAAGCCTTGAAGGGTTGTTATGGTCATGAATTAGGCAAAACTTTGTCTCGTCCATTGGGCCGTGGCATCATGGGTGACAATATTTTTTCACATATACTTTCTGCAACGTCATCAGCATGTGATGCACGTATGGCAGGAGCGATGATTCCGGTAATGAGTAATTCAGGAAGTGGTAATCAAGGTATTTGTGCTACGTTGCCTGTGGTCGTTTTTGCTGAAGAGAATCACAATACAGAGGAAGAACTGATTAGAGCCCTTATGTTGAGTCATCTGACGGCCATCTATATTAAACAAAGTTTAGGGGTGCTATCCGCATTGTGTGGATGCGTGGTGGCATCAACAGGTTCTAGTTGTGGTATTACCTACCTAATGGGTGGTAAGTATGAACAGATATCTTATGCAGTCAAAAATATGATTGCTAATCTGACCGGACTGATTTGTGATGGCGCCAAACCAAG
>JAGBUF010000155.1 GCA_017630975.1 Paraprevotella sp.
ATTCATTATTATAATGTATTGTTTGATTCCACAAAGATACGAAGATATGACAGATAAGTTGCACAACGGTTTAATTGCGAAAACGTATTTTAACAAAAATAAATGTATTTCATACACTTTCTCATCTAAAAGCACCCACCCCAAAAGAAAAATGAAGAAAAAAAGAGTTTTATCTCACAGAAAAATTATCTTTGTATCTGAAATCATTTTTAGTTTTATGCAGTCACAAGACATCGTCATATCAAACGATTTAGAAACAAGCTTATGCCATGCGATTGAGCAATGCCCGCATGACAAGCTCTTCGTCTTGACAGACCATACGACCTATGAAAAGTGCCGTCCGCTCATTGCTGAATTTGAATGCTTAAAAGGAGCTGAATATATCAGTATTCCGGCTACAGACGAGCATAAGACGCTGGAGTCGTTATCATACGTTTGGACATTTTTGAGCCAAAACGGCGGTAGTCGCCATTCACTGATTATCAATTTGGGCGGAGGAATGGTTACCGACCTCGGTGGTTTTGCGGCATCAACATTCAAGCGTGGCATCAATTATATCAACATTCCAACTACATTATTGGCAATGGTCGATGCTGCTGTCGGAGGGAAGACCGGTATCAACTTCAACGGATTAAAAAACGAAATCGGTGTTTTCTCTCCGGCTCATTCCGTACTCCTTAATACAACATTCTTAAAGACATTGGATACTGCCAATATCTGTTCTGGCTATGCAGAGATGTTAAAACATGGACTTATCAGCACTGCAACGCATTGGGCAGAACTCATCAACTTTGATTTAGCCAACATTGATTATGATGCCTTGCAACAACTTGTTGCAAAAAGCGTTTCCATAAAAGAAAATATCGTACAAGCTGACCCTTATGAACAAGGCATACGGAAAGCCTTGAACTTAGGACATACCGTTGGCCATGCTTTTGAAAGTCTCGCATTAGCAGAGAATCGAACCATCTTACACGGTTATGCAGTGGCATGGGGATTGATTTGCGAGCTGTACCTGAGTTACATGAAAGCAGGATTTCCTAAAGAACAGTTGCGTCAGACCATTGATTTTATAAAAACAAATTATGGTATTTTTGCTTTCGACTGCAAAGTGTATGAGCAATTGTACCAATTCATGACGCACGACAAAAAAAATACATCCGGCATCATCAACTTTACACTGATGGGAGATATCGGCGACATCAGAATCAACCAAAGTGCCACTAAAGAAGAAATATTTGAGATGCTGGACTTTTATCGAGAAACAACAGGATGCTAAAAGCTTTTAACTTTAACGATAACTTAAACAATAACATTATGAGAAAGACATTTTTATTTTTCGCCCTTTCTGTAGTCTTCGGATTGAATACAGAATTGCAAGCACAACGCCCCAAAACCGGTAACCCGGTTCTACCGGAGTTTCATGCAGACCCGGAAGTCCTTTATTCAAAGCAAACCAAGAAGTATTATATCTATTCAACAACTGACGGCACACCCGGATGGGGCGGTTATTACTTCACCGTGTTTAGTTCAAAGGACCTGACTGATTGGCGTCATGAAGGTATCATGCTGGATTTAGGTACAGACCAAGTCAAATGGGCTGACGGCAACGCATGGGCACCTTGCATTATTGAAAAGAAGATAGATGGGAAATACAAATACTTCTTCTACTTCAGTGGCAACACTCCAAGAGGGAAGGCTATCGGTGTGGCAACAGCCGATTATCCTACCGGACCTTTCACTGATGCCGGACATCCTATTGTTGCACATCGCCCTAAAGGACAACGCCACGGACAACAGATTGACGTAGATGTATTTGAAGACCCTGTTAGTGGCAAGTCATACCTTTATTGGGGCAATGGTTACATGGCAGGTGCTGAGCTCAACGATGATATGATGAGCATCAAACCCGAAACAGAAACCTTGATGACACCGCAAGGCGGTTCTCTCAAAGATTATGCTTTCCGCGAGGCGCCTTACGTGTTCTACCGCAAGGGATTGTACTACTTCTTATGGAGTGTGGACGATACCGGTTCGCCCAACTATCATGTGGCATATGGAACATCCAAATCGCCACTTGGACCTATCGAAGTAGCCAAAGAGCCTGTCATCCTGATTCAA
>JAGBUF010000156.1 GCA_017630975.1 Paraprevotella sp.
CGTACTTACGCACCTGTTGTAAAAAAGATGCTTGACGAGATGCGCCATGAAATACATGGTATGGTACATTGTACCGGAGGTGCCCAAACAAAAGTATTACATTTTGTTGGCGAAAACTGCAGAGTCATCAAGGACAACATGTTCCCCGTTCCTCCACTCTTCAAGGCCATTGCCAAAGAGAGCGGAACCGATTGGGCTGAAATGTACAAAGTATTCAACATGGGACACCGTCTTGAGGTATACTTGTCACCGGAACATGCCGAAAAGGTAATTGCCATTTCAAAGAGTTTCAATATTGATGCTCAAATCGTAGGACGCGTAGAAGAAGGCGAGCGCTCGTTGACCATCAAGAGCGAGTTTGGAGAGTTCAACTACTAATCTTTCTATAAAACAATGGCAGAAAACTCCTTACTGAACAAATTAGAAGGTTTAATGAGCCGCTACGAAGAAGTAGCCACTCTCATCACAGATCCCAGTGTCATCAGTGACCAAAAACGATATGTTAAGCTCACAAAAGAATACAAAGACCTGGGCGACATCGTCAAAGCACGCCAAGAATACTTGGATTGTCTGACCAATTTGAAAGATGCTAAAGAAATGCTTGCCACTGAAGACGACCCCGAAATCAAGGAGATGGCTCGTGAAGAAATGGCTATTGCAGAAAAACGCATACCTGAAATTGAAGAGGAAATCAAACTGTTACTTATTCCTGCCGATCCAGAAGATGACAAGAACGTCATCATGGAGATACGTGGTGGAACGGGAGGAGACGAGGCTGCACTATTTGCCGGCGACCTCTTCAAGATGTATACCAAATATTGCGAATTAAAAGGTTGGAAAATATCTATCTCCAGTTTCAATGAGGGAACTGCCGGTGGATTCAAAGAAATTATTTTCAGTGTTACCGGTGAGAAAGTCTATGGAACACTAAAATATGAATCCGGAGTGCATCGCGTACAACGAGTCCCTGCCACAGAAACTCAAGGACGTGTTCATACTTCTGCTGCCACAGTAGCTGTATTGCCGGAAGCCCAAGAATTTGATGTTGAAATCAACGAGGGAGAAATCAAATGGGACACCTTCCGCTCAAGTGGTGCCGGAGGACAGAACGTCAACAAGGTTGAATCAGGTGTACGTGCCCGATATATGTGGAAAAACCCCAATACAGGTGAAACAGAAGAAATCCTGATTGAATGTACCGAAACACGTGACCAACCCAAAAACAAAGAACGCGCTTTGGCTCGTTTGCGTACTTTCATTTATGATAAAGAACATCAGAAATACATTGATGACATCGCCAGCAAGCGCAAGACAATGGTGTCTACCGGTGACCGCTCTGCGAAGATCAGAACATACAACTACCCGCAAAGTCGTATTACTGACCACCGCATCGGATACAACATGCAAAACTTATCATCATTCATGGATGGAAACATCCAGGACTGCATCGACCAGTTGATTGTGGCTGAAAATGCAGAAAGGATGAAAGAAAGTGAACTATAAACAGCATAAAAGATAAAAATCATGAACAAGCAAGAACTTTTTGAAAATATAAAACGAAAAAAATCATTCTTGTGCGTAGGATTAGATACAGACATCAAGAAGATTCCTGCACACTTATTGACAGAAGAAGATCCCATTTTTGCTTTTAACAAAGCCATCATTGATGCAACGGCTCCATATTGTATCGCATATAAGCCCAATCTGGCATTTTACGAAAGCATGGGAGTCAAAGGATGGATTTCATTTGAGAAGACCATTCAATACATCAACGAGAACTATCCTGACCAATTTATCATCGCTGATGCCAAACGTGGTGACATTGGAAACACATCAGCCATGTATGCCCGCACCTTTTTTGAAGAAATACAATTAGACGCTGTTACTGTTGCACCCTACATGGGAGAAGACAGCGTTACACCATTCCTGGGATATGAAGGTAAATGGGTGATTTTGTTAGCTTTAACAAGCAACAAAGGTTCACAGGATTTCCAATTCACTGCGGATGAGAATGGAGAGCGCCTATTTGAAAAAGTCCTCAAAAAGAGCCAAGAATGGGCCAACGACGAAAATATGATGTATGTAGTTGGGGCCACACAAGGAAAGATGTTTGAAGAAATCCGCAAAATCGCTCCCGAACATTTCTTGTTGGTACCGGGTGTTGGTGCACAAGGCGGCTCATTGGAAGAAGTATGCAAATATGGCATGAACAAGACTTGCGGTCTGATTGTCAACAACAGTCGTGCCATCATCTATGCGGACAATACTGAAAAATTTGCCGACGTTGCTCGCGAAAAAGCGAAAGAGATGCAAGAGCAAATGGCTGCATTATTGAGCAGTATTCTATAAAATGCTGATATACACAATAGGCACAGTCAATGGATTCATTGGCTGTGTTTTTTGTTTATATATGCTTGAATCAGATATTTTATTGGTTTATTTGCAGTGAATCTCATTTTTTTTACCGAAATTTGCAGATTAGAAATGATTAAAATTTTCATCTATGGAATTTAGTGCAAAACAAATCGCCGGATTCATTCAAGGAACCGTCGAAGGTGATGAAAACACTACAGTTAGTACGTTTGCCAAAATAGAGGAAGGAGTACCGGGAGCACTCTCATTCTTGGCAAATCCCAAATACACTTCATACATATACGAAACTCAATCCAGCATTGTACTGGTCAACAAAGAATTGGTGTTAGAGAAAGAAATCAAGCCTACACTTATCCGAGTGGACAACCCGTATGAAGCTGTAGCTAAATTGCTTGCGCTATATGAAATGAGCAAGCCCAAGAAAACAGGTATTGACTCATTGGCATTTGTTGCTCCCACCGCTACCATTGGAGAGGATTGCTATATCGGCCCTTTTGCCTATATCGGCGAAAATGTAAAAATTGGAAAAGGCACACAGATTTATCCACATACAGTCGTGTATGACAACGCTTCTGTGGGGGAAGACTGTCTCCTATACAACCACGTATCCATTTACCATGACTGTAAGATCGGAAATCGGGTCATACTTCATTCCGGTTGTGTTATCGGAGCAGACGGATTCGGTTTTGCACCTACAGAGACAGGATATGACAAAATCCCTCAAATTGGTATTGTTACCATTGAAGATGATGTAGAAATTGGTGCCAACTCATGCGTTGACCGTTCAACAATGGGGTCCACCTACGTTCGTAAGGGGGTCAAATTAGACAACCTTGTTCAAATCGCACACAACGTAGAAGTAGGTGCCAATACCGTCATGTCATCACAAGTAGGAGTTGCCGGAAGTACCAAAATCGGCGAATGGTGTATGTTTGGCGGACAGGTGGGTATTGCAGGACATGCAAATATTGCCAACCGAACCATGGCTGGTGCACAATCCGGTATCCCTAATAGTATCAAGAAGGAAGGTACCAGTATTCAAGGTAGTCCTGCCATTGAAGGACGTAATTTCTGGAAATCAAGCGCTGTATTCAAAA
>JAGBUF010000157.1 GCA_017630975.1 Paraprevotella sp.
AAAAAGCAGGAGACATCGGACGTATCATCTATAACGATCCGTCGTTCTACCGTCGCAGCCTGTTCAACACAGGACTAAACGTGCAATACAATGCAGACCACTTCGTCATGACCTCCGTCACGGCTTATCAGAATCTGAACGATAACATGACAATGGATCAGGATTTCATTGACGAGAGCTATTTCACACTCTGCCAGAAACAACGCATCAATTCATGGAGCGAGGAACTGACGTTCAAAAGCAGATACAACACCCATTGGGAATGGATAGCCGGTGCATACGCCATGGTTCAGACCAACCGCACCAAAAGCCCTGTGTCATTGACCGACCGTTTTATGAATACGGTATTTGACAAGGCGAACAGCGCCATGCAGGCAAGCAGAATGAGCATATCCATGGATATGCACCAATCGCCTTTTGTGGCCGACGGAGCTTTCAAAACTCCTGTCACCGACATTGCAGCATTTCACCAAAGTACGTTCAACCATCTGTTCGGTGTTGAAGGACTGAGCCTTTCTGCCGGCATACGTATCGAATACGAAAGACTGAAACTGAAACACAACTATGGTGGACAGATGGCCTATGACATCCAGCTTACCTCACCCATGATGCCTCTCGCATTGAAAGACATCACTAACGAAGTTTATCTACGCGGAGAACTTGAAGACGACTATATCCAATGGTTGCCCAAAATAGCTTTCATGTATCACTTCAACAAGAAGAACAATGTCTACGTTAGTTGGAGCAAAGGTTACCGCAGTGGAGGCTACAACATTCAGATGTTCAGCGACCTTGTACAAGGAGAGATGCGCAGTCAGATGATGGCATCAACACAAGAGAAAACGAAGGAAGAATTTGAAAAACCGATGTATACCATGATGCCTCAACAGGTAAAACAAATGATCATCAATCAAATTCCACAAGAAAAATTCCTCGGCACACCCGAACAGACTTTCTATAAACCGGAATACAGCTACAACTATGAGGTGGGCGGACATTTCTCTTTCTTAAACGATAAGATTCAGATGGACGCCGCCCTGTTCTATATGGATATTTACAACCAGCAAATATCAAAATTCGTGAGCAGCGGTCTGGGGCGTATCATGGAGAATGCCGGTAGAGGCAGAAGCTACGGAGCTGAAATCGGTTGGAAAGGAAGTTTGTGGGAAAACCGTATCGCATGGAACGCATCATATGGTTACACCCGTTCCATCTTCAAACGTTATGAGGCGCAAGCCGCTAACGAACAACATCAACAAGAAAGCATCAATTACAATGGGAATAAAGTTCCTTTTGTACCTCAACACACAATGGCAGCAGGTATAGAATACTACCATCCAATCCAAAACAAAAACATCAAGGGTTGTTTCATAGGTGTCAATACGACAGGAGCCGGTGAAATCTATTGGAGTGAAGACAACCAATACAAACAACCGTTCTACGCCCTACTCAATGCCCATGCCGGCATAGATTTCGGTACTGTAAAACTTGACATCTGGGGCAAAAATCTGACTGATACAGATTATGACACCTTCCTCTTTACGTCAACTGCTACAACCCGCAACTTGAGATTCAGTCAATGTGCGCCACCCGTTCAAGTAGGGATTGACGTATCACTACATTTTTAACTTTTGCAGACCTTCATCTGACAATTCTTGCAATCAAAGGATAATCGGAAACGACGCCCATCAGAAGATACCAAAAAGAAAGGTTCTCGGTAGGGCGTCTTTTCTTGTCCGTTCCGAGGACACCACCCCAAACTATATCTAAGACAATGTTTACAGAACATCAAGACCGCATCTTCCGGTTCTTGTTGTTCAAAAGCCGGCAACACATGCTTTACACCGTTCATCCGATAAAACTGCGCAGCTTTATCGTTCA
>JAGBUF010000158.1 GCA_017630975.1 Paraprevotella sp.
ATAATAGATGGGGGCGCTCAGACGAACTTTTTCAGGTAATAGTTTTCCTAATTCAAAACTTGTTGTAACGCTATAGTTGTAGATGTCTTCTTGATTGCGTTCGCTCACAGCGTCCTCTATGCCTCCGAATCCTGCCGTTTCAATATGACCTGCAAGATTTACAGAACCGATGTCCGATAGTTGGATGTTCAGGTTTCCTTGTGCTGCCCAACCACCGTCATTGCTGTATTCTTGCAGGCGCAATTCATTTGCCCAGATTTCAACGGACTTGTTCTCACGGGCATTGTTGCGCACACCAATCATGATGGTCTTCACTTCTCCTAATGTAGGGTTACCCATCACACTGATCTTGTTGTTCGGACGACGACTGTCATATATAGAATAGAGGGTGGTAAGGTTGATTCTTCCTAAACTCTTTTCTTTGTTTCTGGCTTGTTTCACGTCGGTAAGGACAGACAGGTCTATGTCTATCATGTTTTCTTCCGGCCACACCGCTCTGCATTGTTCTGCCGAATACGTGTCATAACGTCCTTCAGGAGTGAGGTGCAGTGGAATTTCATATTCGTAGAAGTTGTTCTTGTAGTCTGAACCCAAGCGGATAAAGATGCTGGTCTGGTTATCTTCTGTTTCCGTTACATTGCCGGTCAAGGCGTTTGCGTGTACAAACATTTGCAAATGTTTGTATTGGCGCATGTCAATATTGGTGTTTTTATATACAGCTCTTGCATCACCTGGAGCCAGATCTTTGACGGTGAGGGCAAGTGCTTGTTCGTTTTCTTCTGCCAACTGACTTTGAGCAGGGTCTACTACGCGACTGACACCCGGAGGAAGAACGTAGTTGACCGGTGTCTTGTCATTGTTCTCCTCTATATTTACAGCTGATATCTCCATACTGCCATTCGTGGTCGGCATCTCTCCTTGGTACAGCGCCTGTTCGTATGAACGCCATTCTGCCTTGACAAGGTCCAAAGTAGCAAAACGAAGGATAATGGGCAATTCAAAATTGGTCAGGAACATACGCATGAAACGTATGCTGGTGAAGTCATTGATATTACCCACTTTTTTCTGATATTCGTTTACCGGCACGCGGAACTGATACCAATTCACCTCTTCTGTATTGCCGTTGCGCAGTTTGACACTTGCCGTTCGTTTGTCCACAATATAGTTTCGTCCCACAACGAAATCTTCGGGACGGATACTGATTCTGTACTGATAGTATTTTTCGTATTCGTTCAGGGTATAGTCTTGGTTGATGTCCTCTACATCGGGTGTGGTTTTGTACGACGTGTCGTATGCCTCGTTCGCATTCTCGTTGGAACGGGAATTGCCCTCAGGCAGATTGATGTGTTTGTATCTTTCAAGAATGCTACGTTGTTGAGCATCATAGTCTGCTCCTCTGAAATAGTGATAATCATCACCGGCAGGGTCGAGCAATAACGAGTCATATACGGCAGGATTGACTTTTCCTTGTATTGCCATTAGGAACTCTTTATATGCACCGAAGTTTTTTTCTTCGTTACTGTTCAAACCGTCCAAACCGATGTCTTGACGTTCACGAGAGCCTCCTTGATTGTTGAATGCGTAAACAACGCTTGTTGTGTTGGGGACACGGCCCCATGAGGTTTCGGTATAGTATGTGGAATTACCGTCAATAGGCATTCCACTTTCAAAGAACTTCTTACCGTCGTGCAGAATATCTTCGCTGACCTCTCCTAAGTTCAAGTAGAAATCTCCGCCATAATTACCTCCTTGTTCACGAGTATAAATGAATGGATCAAGCAACCAAAACTCCACGTATTCGATATTGGCCATCTCAAAATCATTGGTGTCCAATTTACGCATCATACCACCCCATCTTTTTGTGGGATTTTCCAAACGACCATCTTGTGTTAGGTTGGGGTTCAGGTTGTATGCACCTCGTTCGGTAGGGTAGAAAGCCAAGTTCATCACCGGTAGTGAACTGGCGGAATTGTAGCTGGTTTGTGTTTTATTAGGGTATAATTCACGTTCAAATACCTCACGTACATAATGATTGGATAATTGATTCAAATCGCTCTTGATATGTGCGGGAGTGAGAGAGGAACTCTGACGGGTAAAAAGAGGGTCTACATAATACCAACTTAATAGTGCTCTGTTGTATCCACTCCGAATGTCGTTGACCAGTTTACTCTCGTCAAAGTCAGAAGGGACGCTGGACATCATCCAACTGGTGGGCTGCATGATGCTGATACCATTCTTCGTGTTTTCAAAATCATCAATGTACGATGCTGCTCCTTGTATCTTTTTGTTCTGTCCTGCAATGAGTTGTGCAAATTCACCATCAAAACTGATTTGCGATGGAGCGGTGACGTCTACAAAAGGAATCTTGTCTATCAAGTTTGTAAGCCATTGGCTTTCTCGTTTCCAAGCCATGTTGAGTCCCCATAAGGTGTTTTTAAGCGGTTCTTCTCCCATATTTACTTTCGTAGTCATGGGGTGCTCATTAAGGAACATGAATGTACCACCTAATGATAGATTTTTGTTGATGTCGTATTGAAGGTTGAAACCAACAAGTGTCTTTCGTTGCATGCCATAGTAGTCGTTGCTTTCCATGCTGACGTCCACCTTGGTGCCGGCATCAATGATGCTTTGATTGATAATGGTCACAACACCCATAGAATAATCGACGGTGTAATCGGTGTTTTCCACCAATGTTACACCACCGGCTGTGACCACCACTGAACCATGAGGTACGTTCATTGCGCCTAAACTGATTTCTGCTCCATTATTGCCCTTGTATTCGCCCGTAAGCATGTATTTGTTTTTTTCAGCAATCTGTTTGGCAATGGTTTTTGTTGAATCGTAGAGAGCATCAAAACAATATTTTTCGGCTAAGGTTTCATCATTCAAATACTTGCGAAGATGTGTACCGAAAGGTTCTACGACGGGGAAGTAGATTCTTCCCTTACTGATGGTATAGCCTTCTACGTAGTCAAATTGACCATTGGGATTAGGACGATTGTTGGCATCCAATCGGTCAAGATTCATCACGCGAATGAGTTTGGTTCCTTTGAATTGTGCTTCAGGGATATATGACACGTACACTCCGGCTGAGTCGCTTTGGTATTTGATGTCAAGTTTGAATTTGTCTTTTTGGGTGGTGGTAGCGCCTAAACTGTATACGTTTTTCATCATCAGGTCCCAGTTACCCATCTGTGGCGTATTGGAGGTGTTCTTTAGTGTTTTAACAAAAAGAGCTTGTGTATTGTCTGTTAAGTCAGAAGAAAGTTCACCTACTTGATAAGTTGTTCCATTATAAGTGTATTCAAATGCGACAGC
>JAGBUF010000159.1 GCA_017630975.1 Paraprevotella sp.
AAAAACGTTGATGCTCACTATTATTTAGGCTTGAGCTATTGTAACTTAGCTAAATTGTCAACAGATTTGATGAAGTCTGTACCATTAAATAGCGACTTATATAAAAAATATAAATCAGATATGATTCTGAATTATAACCATGCTGAAGAGCCTTTGCTGTTCGTTAAAACAAGCAAATTGGAACAACCATCATTATGGGCACCGCTTTTATATCAAGTATATCTTAACTTGAATAAAGGAAAAGAGTTTGATGAGATGGATAGAATTATAAAATCAGCAAATTATAAGTGACATTTATGAGAATCAGTAAAATAGTATTACCTTTCATTATTGCGTTGACTTACTCTTTTATCAACATCTCATGTCAAGATGATTTTGATGATAATGTCAATACCAATACCAATCCACCCAATATCAAAGAGCTAACCTACTTGATTTACATGGTTGGCCAAAACGATTTGTCCGGTTTGTTGAATGGTAATATTTATGATCTGATGACAGGATTGAAAAACACCAATGCTGATGCAAATGTACTTGTTTATGCGGACATCACACAGCAACCTGAATTATATCAATTGTGCAATGAAAACGGGAATATCATTAAAAAGACCATAAAAACATATCCTGATCAATATTCTGTATCGCCTAAAGTGATGCGAACAATCATTTCTGATATTTTTGTTAAATTCCCGGCAAATAAATATGCAATAACATTCTCTTCACATGCTGATGGTAGTTTGTACCGAAGCAATGTGGTTCAAAAACGTTCATTTGGTTATGAAGGCGATGAAGGTTATGGGATGAATATCACAGACATCATGTTCGCGCTTAAGGACTTACCTCGAATTGAACTGATAATGTTTGATGCTTGTTTAATGTCCAGCATAGAAACAGCGTATGAATTTAAAGACATTACCCGTTATATGTTGGCTTCACCTAACTCAGTGCCCGGTGAAGGCTTTCCTTACGACAAGATATTACCATCTTTATTGAAAATGGATGATGAAGGAATCAGTAATGCTGCTTACTTGTATATGAATCATTTTCTAACTAATGAGTATGAATGGGATGATTTTGTTTCAATATGTGCGTGCGATGTCACAAAACTGGACTCTGTTGCTCTCTATATGGACTCTTTGTTCCAGGACCCTGTTGTTGCTCAACGACCAGAAACCATTAAAAGAGAAAAACTCCAATTTTTTGAATCAGGTTATCCTTTGTATGATTTTGGTCATTGGTTGCATAGCATAGGTAAAGAATCAAAATATTTGGATGATGTAAAACGCGTGTTTGAATCTGCAGTGATTTATAAAGGTCATAGCGATTACACAACAGTAAATGATTATACTGAAAAATTGGAGAATCCGATTACTGATGAACATTTCTCCGGATTTAACACATACGTACCATCCACTTTAAAATACAATGAGTTGGTTTATAAGGCATATTTTACAAAATTGGCATGGTATAAAGATGCCGGTTTCTGGCGTACGCCGTATTATAGTTGGTATGAATAAATAGAATATGATTATGGCATATAATTTATTAAAAGGCAAACGCGGACTAATATTCGGAGCGTTAAACGAAGCCTCTATTGCTTGGAAAGTCGCAGAACGCACTTATGAAGAAGGAGCAAATTTGATATTGACAAATACACCTATTGCTTGTCGAATGGGTAATATTAATGATTTAGCATTAAAGACTCATTCTACGGTTATCCCAGCAGATGCTACTTCCATAGACGATTTGGAGCGACTTTTTACAGAAGCACAAGAAATCTTAGGTGGGAAGTTGGACTTTATATTACATTCTGTCGGAATGAGTGTAAATGTAAGGAAAAACAGAACCTACGATAACTTAGATTATAGTTTCTTGAACAAAACACTTGATATATCTGCCATTTCTTTCCATAAGATGTTGCAAGTAGCAAAAAAAATGGATGCTGTTAGTGATAATGGTTCTATATTGGCATTAACTTACATGGCAGCACAACGAACCATTGCCGGTTATAATGATATGGCAGATGCCAAGGCACTATTGGAGTCTATTACACGCAGTTTTGGTTATATTTATGGTAAGGAGAAAGGTATACGCATCAATACCATATCACAGTCTCCAACATATACAACTGCCGGTGGAGGAATAAAAGGTTTCGATAGTTTGTATGATTTTGCAGATAAGTTATCCCCATTAGGGAATGCAACTGCCGATGAGTGTGCTGATTATTGTGTAGTCATGTTTTCTGATCTGACTAAAAAGGTGACCATGCAGAACCTATACCATGATGGTGGATTTTCCAGTATGGGAATGTCAGTAGAAGCTATGACACAATATGAAAAATCCTTTGAGAAAGATTGTAACGAATAGTAAATAAATATAATATGAATAAATCAATAATTACAGTAGTAGGTAAAGATGCAGTAGGAATTATTGCAAAGGTATGTACTTATTTAGCAGAAAACAATGTTAATATTTTGGATATTTCGCAGACTATTGTCCAAGAATATTTTAATATGATGATGATAGTTGATATGTCTTCAGTGGAAAAAAACTTTGAAGTCATCGCCAACGAATTATCAGAGATAGGCTTGAATATTGGCGTACAAGTTAAATGTCAACGCGAAGAGATTTTTGATAAGATGCACCGTATTTAATAATCATTTTCGGTTATGATAAATATATATGAGGTTCTTGAGACCAACAAGATGATTGAACATGAAAATCTTGATGTTCGTACCATTACAATGGGGATTAACTTGTTGGACTGTGCTGATACGGATTTGGATACAGTTTGTGATAAGATTTATAATAAAATTACACGTTATGCCAAAGATCTGGTAAAAACCGGTGATGATATTTCTAAGGAATTTGGTATACCTATCGTCAACAAACGTGTTTCTATTACTCCTATATCATTGGTAGGTGGTGCAGCTTGCAAATCTCCGAAAGATTATGTTAAGATTGCTCATACACTTGATAAGGCAGCCAAAGAAGTAGGCATTAACTTCCTTGGCGGTTATTCTGCAATTGTTTCAAAGGGTATGACAAAAAGCGATGAACTTTTGATCAGGTCCATTCCACAAGCACTTGCTGAAACTGAACGTATATGCAGTTCAGTGAATGTTGGTTCTACAAAGACCGGTATCAATATGGATGCAGTCAGATTGATGGGAGAGATTATATTACAAACAGCCGAATCGACAAAAGAAAAAGATTCATTTGGTTGTGCGAAATTAGTAGTCCTTTGTAATGCCCCTGATGATAATCCGTTTATGGCTGGTGCTTTCCATGGTGTTTCAGAAGCCGATGCTATTATTAACGTTGGTGTAAGCGGTCCCGGAGTCGTTAAATACGCGCTCGAACAGATACGCGGAGCAAGTTTTGAGGTGTTGTGTGAAACTATCAAACGTACAGCTTTCAAGATAACAAGAGTTGGTCAGTTGGTAGCTCAAGAGGCATCACATCGTTTAGGAGTGCCATTCGGTATTATTGACCTATCACTCGCCCCGACACCTGCTATTGGTGATAGTGTAGCTGAAATTCTACAAGAAATCGGTTTAGAGCGTGCAGGTGCGCCGGGAACAACAGCAGCATTAGCATTGTTGAATGATCAGGTAAAAAAAGGTGGAGTGATGGCTTCTTCTTATGTTGGTGGATTAAGTGGCGCATTTATTCCCGTAAGTGAAGATCAAGGCATGATTGATGCTGTAGAGTGTGGAGCTTTGACCATTGAAAAGTTGGAGGCCATGACATGTGTTTGTTCTGTCGGATTGGATATGATTGCCATCCCTGGTGAAACACCTGCAACAACAATTTCCGGTATCATTGCCGATGAAGCAGCCATTGGAATGATCAACCAGAAAACGACAGCTGTTCGTATAATTCCTGTTATAGGTAAGAATGTAGGAGATACAGTAGAATTTGGTGGATTATTGGGACATGCGCCTGTTATGCCCGTAAATTCCTTTGACTGTTCAATGTTTGTCAATAGGAAAGGTAGAATACCTGCACCGATACACAGTTTTAAGAATTAAAAAAATGGTTGCCATTTCAATTGGCAACCATTTTTTTAATAGTTTGATCCGTAAGGCAATGTCTTGGCTACATCATCATTTGTGCTTTTAATCATTGTCTTGCCTGCATGTGTACAATATTCGATAATACGCTCATATGGTAATGTTACTTGAGGCATACCTAAAGCATATGCGGTAATTTCATATTGTTGATAAATGAACGTTACACCATCTCTTTTGAAAATGGGTGATGCACTCGGCAATGGGAATTGATAAGTGGCATTTTGAACAAATATATTGGAATAGAATTCTTCATCCGTACTGACTTTAAAGTAATTGGTTTTGAGTTCTTCTTTTATAATATTTCTCAAAGCTTCTTTTCCGTTATCAGTGAAAATATCCCAATCAAATCTTCTGCCATCAGATTTTCTGAATAAGCCACCATCTTTTACCTCACTACCATGTGCTCCACCTGAGTATTCATATACTTCATATGTGAAAGAAACGAATTCTTTGGTTTCAAAAACTTTCTTGATCTGTATATAGCAACACGAGTTAAATTCAGCCTGTGGATCATTAATCTCTTTAAAAAAATCAAGTGCTTCGTCTGCTTTTTTCTTGCCATAGTACATTAAAACAGAGTCACCGGCTATGAGGTTATATTCACAAGTTCCACCTAATGTCTCATTGATCCATTCGCGGATACTTGATGATAATATGTCATCACCTGTTGGATATGAAACAGCAATTTTAACCCCCAAAGCATTAGAATTCTCCTCCCATGAGAGATTTTCAACCTTAAATCTCATGTCCTCAGGTGCTTTCTTTCCTTGTTTACATGATGATAATATTGAGATAATCATCATCATTAACAATAAATACTTACTCTTTATCATTTTTAAGTCTTATAATGCGTTTAGAATTTTACAACCTTTGTTGTTTTGTCATTCAATACGACAGTAACAGTCTTCGTAGTCTCATCAACATTGAGACTCTTAACCGGATTCAGTTCTTTCTTTGTGAATGATTTTTTACCTTTCTTCCACAGTGATAAAGTAATCAGAATGCTTTCGTTCTCAACATTCTTTTCAGACATTATGAGTCCACATTTATTGGTCACCGGATGTAAGCCTTCAGTTGTTGTTACAAAAGTCTTATCCCATCCATAGAGTGGAATCATTGCCAGTTGGTATTCACCATTGCTGATAATTGTCGCATTCTTCACTTTCTTAGAAGTCAGAATACTAATATCTTGTCCGTCTGACAATGGTAATGTGTAATGACCATATCGGATGACTGTCGGGTGGGGCACAGATACTTTATCCACTCTTA
>JAGBUF010000160.1 GCA_017630975.1 Paraprevotella sp.
AATCAATGAACTACTGTCTGTCATGTCACCCCAATGAAGATTGACCAGACGGGTCTTCTTCATATCGCGTACCCACTCATCCAAGTATAGATGTTCGATACGACCTGTATTGAAAGATGAAGAACGACGGATGATACCATGTACTTCATAACCTTTTTCTATCAAAAACTCAGCAAGGTATGAACCATCCTGACCGGTAATACCTGTAATCAATGCTACTTTACTCATATTTTAAAGATTAGGATTATCTATTTATTCATCAATACTGTTGTCAACAACGACGCTATAGAAATCACGATACCGGTTCCACTGATCCAATAATTCGTTGCGCTACCGATATCGGAGTTTTTGGCCTTCGTCTTGTTGGGTGTCACATACAGCACATCATTCTGCTGCAGGAAATAATAAGGAGAGTTGACCAGATTGGCATCATTGAGGTTCAACTCATGAATGGTTTTTTGTCCGTTGGCATCCTCACGGATGAGCTTGACATTCTCACGGTGACCGTAAATGGTCAAGTCTTTAGCCATGGAAAGGGCATAAAACACATTGACTTTCTCTGCCGGCACAGTAAAAGTTCCAGGACTTGACACCTCGCCCAATACGGAGAACTTGAAATTCTCAATACGAACACTCACCACCGGACGGGTTTTCAGATATGTGCCTTCGATTTTCTTCACGATATACTCTTCCACATCGTCCTCGGTCATCCCATTGACTCTGATTTTACCCAAAACGGGGAAATCAATGGTTCCGTCATTGCTGACAAGGAAGGTGGTCAATGACTTCTGCGTATTCATCATCTTCGAGTCGTTGCTATTTTCTGCACCGGAAACCAAGAGGTTGAACTGAGCCACAGCTGCCGGGTCGTCCGGACAACTGACTGTAATCATCAACTCATCTTTGGGTTTGATGCGCACATCATGAAGTGCGGCTTTGAGTTCCAGTTCATCACTGTTCTGTATGTAAGGCACATTCTTGTACGAAGTACAGGATGCAACCATCAAAACGGCGCTTACCGCCATCATCAACATGATTTTGTTTTGAATCGTTCTCATTCTTCTGTTTGTTCTTATCATTATACGTATGTTTCCAAAATATCACACTCGCCATCGGGTTGCAAGGCTACAGTCTCTGCTGTAGCCGCTACCAACAGGGTATTGCCCTCATGCAACATCACCGTCTCACCACTGCAAGTAACACTGCACTTTCCTTTGGTACAAATCAACACCACAAAACTATCCAATTCCGAATAGTCACATGTCATCGGCTCCGTCAGACGATAGATGGAAGTGCAGAAATAAGGTGTATTGACCAATTCCACCGGTTCATTCTCTATCGCTTGAGGAATCTGACCATCATGGTTTGGTGTAAAGTTTATGGCTGCCTTGGCTTCATCAATATGGAGTTGACGAGGTTGGCCGACTGCATCCATTCTTCCATAATCATATATGCGGTACGTAATGTCGGAAGTCTGTTGTATCTCACAAATAAAACAACCTGCTCCGATACCATGCACTCTCCCGGCAGGCAGATAAAACACGTCACCGGTTCTTACCTCACATCGGCGCATGACTTCGGGAAGTGACTGCTCACTCACTCTGCGTTCATATTCCTCAAATGTGATCTCCTCTTTGAATCCATTGATCAGAGAAGCACCGAGCTCATGACTCACCACATACCACATCTCATTCTTGCCTGGACATGCATGGCGTTCATTGGCTAATGCATCATCCGGGTGCACTTGCAGAGAAAGGGGTTGTGAAGCATCGATAAATTTAATCAACAAGGGGAATTGATTTCCAAAACGGGCATAATTCTCCTCGCCGACTAAAGCACTTTGCTCAGCATCGACCAATTGTGATAGGGTATATCCGTCATACTCTCCTCCACAGACGATGGATTCGCTGCCGGGAACACAAGACAGTTCCCAACTTTCGCCTATCTTACGGTCATCGGCCGGTAGACCTTTATAGGGCTTTATTCTTGTTCCGCCCCAAATGGTTTCCTTAAAGATATGATTAAATTTATAGAACTTTCCCATTATTCGAATAAATTGTTACAAAAATAAACATTTGCAGTTGACTAAGCAATTTTTTTCAATAAAAAAGGAAACCACCGGTCTTCACATGGGAGCCTCGGGTTACGTTTCTCTTTCGGACAAGCGAAAGAGAAAACGTTTATAAGACTTTTAAGGTAACTCCCCCTCCCTTGGGAGGGCTGGGGTGGGTCTTCCTCCGTTATTTACTGGGAGGGCTGGGGTGGGTCTTCCCTCCGTTATTTATTGGGAGGGACGGGAAGGGTTCTCAATTATGTACAACATCACAACACTGGGAAGACAATACTTCCCAAACTCTACAGAGAGGAATGCACGCAGACGATTCATCGCACTGCTGCAAAGTGAAAAAGACCTATGGAACAGCTTGTGTTCATTGCACTTCAAACCGTATCAACGGTGTTTCACACCCAAACAGTACGAATTGGTGATTAACGTGCTGGGACGACCGGAAAGCCTGGATAGCGACTTCGCCGGCTGGATGTAGGCATAGGCAAAACAGTGCGTAAATGCGCACAAAGTGACGGAAAGCGACAGAAAGGAGCGGAAATGCGCAGAATTGCGCACCCTACTTTTCTGCCCGCACTACCTTTGCATCGTCGTCCGGAAGACAGAGAGTTAAAAACTAAAAACAAAACCCTTAAAATCAAAACATTATGATTTACAAAATTGTAGAGAGAATCAATCCGACCAAACGTGACGAAGCACCAAAGTATTACGGTTATATCGTCAGCATGAGCAAACTCGGCATCGAAGAAATTGCCACCCGTATCAGCGCTTCATGTACTGTAACCCGACATGACTGTCTGGCTGTATTGTCAGCTTTACAGGAACAGATCATCTACTCCTTGCAGGAAGGCAAGAGCGTGGCATTGGGCGATCTCGGAACGTTCCGTATTGTAGCCAAAGGATTAGGCAGCGAAACAGCCAAGGAGTACAACACCTCGTACATGAAGAAGTTGCTGGTGCGTTTCACTCCCAACACGAAGTTGAAGAATGCGTTGGAATTGAAGAACAGTGCCATCTCATTGAAACACGTAGAGTTCGCCGAGGAGGAGAACAGCGAGAATGGTGAAACAGAATAACACCTGCCGGGATGTGTGATTCATCATTACCGAGGGGGTTGCGCAACTGCAACCCTCTCAACATCCGGCGCAGCGCCGACTTATGGCAGGGATTGCACGAGCAACAGTCCGACCCCGATTTCTACTGTTTTAAGAGCATGGCGTGGGGCTATCGTGCGGCTTTCATCGTTCTGCGCACATACAACCACAAATATGGCATCAACACCATCAGCGGAATTATCCAGCGGTGGGCACCCGAAGCCGACAATAACGACACCGAGGAATACATTCAGCGTGTATGTGTGCTGACCGGCTTCGCTCGTGACATGCCATTGAACCCCTACGACCCCACACACATGGGACCGCTGGTGGCAGCCATGAGCCGTGTGGAATGTGGCAGGCGCGCCAACCTCACAGAGGTAAAAGCCGGCTGGGAGTTGTATATGGGAAGTGAATAACATGCCATTCACAAACTCCTGTTCCGCACAAGGTAGAGGGGGAGTAAATCATTAACTATAAAACAAAAAAACTATGAACAAGAACATTTGGGATACTATTCTTAAAGTCATCATCGCTGTGTCGAGTGCCATATTGGGTGCCATCGGTGGGGCGAGCATGTAACAAACAGCGTACAACTAAAAAGAGGGAGGACGGCTAAGCCATCCTCCCTCATTATTTAACGATTGTAGCGTCTTGCGATTAGTCCTTCACAAAAACCTTAACAGCTTGCTTAGTGCCGTCGCTCATGATATCCTCGCGGATATAGAAACCACGTTGCTTAGGAGCACCAATCTGAACACCTGCGATGGTGTACCATGCGCTTGCCACTACAGTAGCCTTACCGCTTTGTACGCCTTCAATGTTTTCACCCGGTTCTTCACCTGTGTAAACCAACTTGAAGTCATCCCAAATAGTCCAGTCATTAGCTACATGTACATCTTTCTTAACACCGATTTGTACATTAGCACCACCTTCCGGAACGAAGAACCAGATACCATTGTTGTAAGAGTCAGCTTCCTTGAATGCTGCACCTACACCTGCCATGTTATTTACAACACAGATGGTCTTGTAATCAGCATATTCTGCCAAGCCATCAACCAACAAAGTATCTCTCTTACCTCCGAATACATAGTCACCTGCATCGGTCTTATCTTTAGTGATACGAGACATCACTGAAACAAGAGGTAGTTGAGTATATTCTTCACCTACCTTAGCATACAACATCGCATTCAGTTGTTCCTTACCATCGCGCACAGCCACCAAAGATTTCTCATTGTCGGTCATACGATAGAATCCCTTACAAGTCAAATGATAATAACCCATTGGCAATCCTACCAATGTTTGATGGATATCAAAGTTATCAGAATTCCAAGACTCGATAACACCTGCATTCAAGGCACCTACGTTACCACCACCGGCATTTCCGGTAACAGTCCAACCCTCAGTTGTACCTTCTTCAGCACCACCAGCTCCAATGTGAGTGAATCCAGGGTTCTTGATCAATGCTGTAACATCCACCGGAGCGTCTGCTTTTGCACCTGCCATACCCAATGCTTCTTGCAACATTGATGAATAGAAGGTATTGATTTCAGCGATGTTAGACTCGATTTCAGCCAAGCTTTCCCAATCAGAATCGATAAGGTCATACAATTCATATACAAAGTCATAGAAATCGTAGTATACTTCTGTATCCATGTATGCGTCATAGTCACCATTGTCGGCAGCATTCACGTGTTGCTCAACCAACTGAGCCAATTCAGCTGCTTTATCGATAGACTTCTGACCGAACTCAACAGCAGCAATCAACGCTTCGCTTTGTGCTGTCAATTCATCTGCATCAGTAGAACCGCTATCAAGAACACCTTGCGCAGTAACAATAGCAGCATCCAAACCTTCCTTAGCTTCAGTTGTTGAAACAGCCTCGCTGTTCAACATAGTTTGTGCAGCTTCTACGTTAGACTGAAGTGTAGCTATCAAACCTGATACATCACCAGGAATATAAGAAATCTTGAAGCTATCGAACGGAGTCCAGTTACCACCCAACAAGTTAGCACCTGCGATAGTCTTCACACCGATACGCAACTTACCGTCAGCACCAACGTAACAAGTCACTTCATTGTGGAATCCGCCTTCCGGGAATACGATATTACAACCATGGCGGTCGTTGATAGCATACTTACCATTGAATGCTTCATCTACGATACCTGTAATTTGTGCAGCTCCACCATGAGCTTCATCAAATACTACATCATAGCAGTGGTGCAACTTCTGAGTTGCATCGTTACCGTACAATACAGCCAATACATCATTGGTAGTATCGCCTTCTACACCCCATGCAGCTTGACATACGTCATTGTTTGCAGGACGATAGAAACCATCACAACATACCTTATAAGTACCTTCGGGTAAACCTTCAATATCTTGATAGATATCGAATGCACCATTGTAATGTTCGTTGACATCCCAAGAAACAGCTGAACTTGTTCCCTTCCAACCTGTAGCGCTGTCTTTGTCGAAGTTCGGGTTCACAATCATCGGAGTCAAATCAAACTCTTCTTCTGCTGCCAAAGCTGCAGCCAACACATCATCGCGGAAGATCTTATCTGCATTGGCAGAAACTGTTGCCATTGAATCGGGAACGAAAGTACGCTCATCATATTCACCTTCCAACTGAGTAAGGTAAGCCTCGTAGTTAGGCATATCCAATTCAGCGTATGAAGAGTTATCCCATTTACCCCAGCCGGTATTCTCACCATTGATGAAGTTATACAAATCCTCGTATGCCTTGATGTCGATATCCAATGTATCCATCTCGAATTGCAAACCTTTCACAGTTTCAGTGAAGAGAGAGTCAGTAGCTTCAGGATCATTCAATAATGCTTTAGCATAATCGATATAGTTATTATAACGAGTTTCACCTGCCAAAGAGAATGTCTTGTTTTCAGCAACAACATCCTCCATCTTAGTCTCAGCAGTACCGATAAAGTCTTCCAACAAAGCTTTTGCGCCATCGCCGCCACCACCGAGGTAGAACAATTGGAATTGGTCAACACCCGACCAGTTGAAGTTGGCATTCTCAACCTTGAAACCGATTGTTGCAGTTCCGTCAATTACGTCAAACTCAAGGCTGGTAGGAGTAAACAAAGATGTTGCTGCCGGATCAATTTCAGCAGTAGCTCTTGTTTCTTCACCCAAACCTTTACCGAAGAGCCAGAAACCTTCTGCTACAATTTCTTCATCGCCTTGCTTGTCAGCCCATACATAAGCAGACAAACGGTATTTACCATTGCGAAGACCGGTGATTGTTTGAGAAATAGACCAAGTCGGTCCGTTACCAGATGATGGAACCCAGTCCTCAGCGAACTTAGACAAAGTACCGCCATCCGAAGTTGTCTGAGTAGAACCTTGATAGTTGACACCATCATTGTTACCACCACCTGATGTAGTCCATCCGCTCAAGCTACCGCTATCGAATGAAGGGTTATTGATTTTCTCTGTTACATCGATCGGATTATCCGGAGTAGCCAAAGAGAACTTGTATTCTACAACTTCATCAGACAAAGCCTTTGCAGCAGCCTCAATTTCTTCGATAGAAGCATCAACATTATTGTACAACTCACCATATTGAGCCGGGATAACGAATCCTTCTACTTCTTCTGCAGCAATCAACGCCTTTTGGAAAGACTTCTTCGCAACATAAACTTCATAAGAAGCCTTGTCAACGAATTGCCATTCCAAACCTGCTGCATCATAACCTGCGTCAGCATAACCTGCAGCATTGATATCCAAGCAAGGATAAACGTAAGTTTGTTCAGAAGCTTGAGGTACACCCACATAACCATCCATTACAGTCGGGTCGGCAGATGCCTTACCGAATGTTGGGTCTTCATCATGTACCTTAATCTTATAGTTTCCATTCTCCAATTTCTCAAATTGCCACAACATGTGACCTTGTTGGTTGTGGTCAACGAATGCACGAGTTGCACCGCTCACCCAAATTTCATGGAAACCGGAATTAGTTGGTGCATCATACATCACCATTCTCCATCCGTAAACGCTCTCATGACCGGGAACATAACCTGTCTTTTTAGGATCACCGAGGATATAGTCGATATTGTATTCCAAAGTAATCAATTGACCTGTATCGCCCAAAGACAAAGTTGTAGACCAATCGTTACCATTGACCATGAACATACCTGAATACGGGTGGAAGATGTAATACTCTCCAGCCTCTGTTTCAGGAGTATTGATTGAGAAGTCAGGATCTACAGTTTTCATTGTAGGATCCGCCCACTCAGATGCCCAAAGGGGCATTGTTGACGATGTGGCAGCACAAAGCGCCATCGCAGCGAGTAATCTGTTTTTCATATCTCCAGAAATTAAGTTAATAAAAAATTAGTTTTTAATGTATAGTTTACAGCGAGCAAAATTACACATTTATCCGTAACTGCAAAATATTTCCTCAAAAAAAAACATTTTTAATTCATAATAAACATTATCTTCGCAGTCGTGAACATTAAAGAATAAAAAATTATGACTATAGCAGTAGATTTTGATGGAACCATCGTGGAACACCGTTATCCGGAAATCGGCAAAGAACGTCCTTTTGCCGTTGAGACACTGAAACGATTGATCAACGACCGCCATCGCCTTATATTATGGAGCGTGCGCGAAGGTAAATTATTGGACGATGCCGTAGAATGGTGCCGCGCACGTGGCTTGGAATTTTATGCCGTCAACAAGGATTTCCCGGAAGAAACGACAGAACATCCTCAATATAGTCGGAAACTGAAAGCCGACCTGTTCATTGACGACCGCAACGTAGGTGGCATTGCCGATTGGGGTGTCATCTACCGAATGATCAGCGAGAGCAAAACCATGGAACAAGTCTTACGTGAGGAATGGGAGGAGGAGTACGATATAAGAAAGCCCAAAAAGCGCTGGGGTATATTCTAAGCCACAGAAGAAACCGGAAACCTAGATACATCTAGAACATCTAGAGTTTCTAGCAAAAATAAAGGAACAGCCGCATCGTGGATGTGACTGTTCCTTTATCTATCTGCCAACGAGGGATTTTCCTACTTATCAAAACTTTCTTCACTCACCCACTTCTTACCACGCTTGGTTACGGTTGAATCGCTATAACCACCGTAAGAGCCATAATGACCGTAGTGACCGTATGAACCATAACGTCCGTAACGGCCATAGTTACCATAACCATAATAATAGCCATACTTACGTTGTTTCAAGTCCACTCCGTTCAGTACAAGATTCATCTTCGGCAACTTATTGTCATTATGCAGACGATTGATCATATCAAAGTTACTCTTCAACGTATAGTCACAACGAACCACTACCAATGTCGCATCAGCCAAACGCCCCATAGACAAGGTATCACTCACCAAGCCCAACGGCGGAGTATCGACAATCACTATGTCATACCATTCACGGAAGCGTGCAAACGCCTCATCCAGACGTTTAGATACAATCAACTCTGCCGGGTTGGGTGGAATCAATCCCGCAGGCATTACATCGAGGTTGTCATTCAGTCCCGATCTGAAGATTTGCTCACGCAGGAATGTATCTGAACTATCATCGGAAGCCAAATAATTGGTGTTACCCTTCTCACCGGTATGTAGGTTGAACAACTTAGACAAACGAGGTTTACGAATATCCAAACCAACCAGCAGCACCTTGCGCCCCATCAATGCCATACTCATGGCAAGGTTCGTAGAAACAAATGTCTTTCCTTCTCCCGGCATCACAGATGTACATTGCAACACTTTTTCATCGCCACTGATGACAAAACCCAAATTGGTGCGCAAGTTACGGAACACCTCTTCCATCATGTCGTTGCTATTCTCACGCACCACGATGCTGCGCTGTCCCTTTCGCAATTCACCTGCCACAAAAATATCACTTAACACCGGCAGTTTGGTCAACTTCTCAATATCATTACGTCCTTCGATACGATAACGCAACAAATTGGAAAGGTAAAGCCAAGCTGCAGGAATAGCAATACCTGCCAAGAGTCCTATCATCAGAATCATCTTTCTGTTTGGAGATATCGGAGTTCCTGAAGTTTCAGGCATATCAATCACCTGAGCCTTGTCTACCGTAGAAGCCAAAGAAATGGCATTCTCTTCACGTTTCTGCAACAGGATTTGATAAAGGGCTGCTTTTACCGATTGCTGACGACTCATATCTGTCAGCACACGCTCCTGTGTAGGCGCATCTGACAAACGGCTCAAAAATGCATTGTATTGCTCATCCACATTGCGTTTCTGCAAACGCAAGTTCTCCAAGACCGACGACAAAGAATGACGGATACCCGGATACATAGTTGAGATGGCGTTGCTGATAGTCGTCACCACCGGAGAATTTTCATGCGCCGTTTTCATCAAACGGTTACGTTCCATCACGCGCAGGTTGTAATCTGCAATCACCTTGTTCAAAGCCTGATCGGTCAAACCGATATTGGCGGGGATAATTTCCATGTAATTAGAGGGGTTGTCCACAAAATCCTTCAAGGACTTCACCAACATCATCTGTGTTTGCAACTCTATCTGCTTGTTCTGGTATTCTTCAGCACCCTTATACGCGGCTTGTGCATCAGACGTCAGATTGACCAGCTGCTTGCTTTTCTTGTAATTTTCCAACTGCGTATCGGTAGAGCCCAACTCAGCATCGATAATCTTGATACGTTTGTTGATGAATGCCTCTGTCTTCAGCGCCACCTCATTCTTGTTCTCATTGGCATCCTCATTGTACACACGAATCAGCTCATTCAAGTAATCGATTGAACGCTCTGAGCGGGTATCGTTGATACTGATGCGTGCAATTGTAGTCACATCGCTAATAGGAGCAACCGAAGTACGCATTTGGTAGATATTGCCCACAATATGCGGTTTATTGATATATATATATAAGGTACGACCTGCGTTGAAAGATGCTCGAGGATTAGCGGTCAATTCCACCCACCCCATCTGGGTTTTTATTCTTGCCGGAAGAGACTTGACAAGTGTTTCTTTTACCACATCTTTCTCGTCAAACTCTATATGATAAGCACTATCCTGTTGTTTGATACGCAGGAAGACAGAGCCTTGCATCGCCTCTAAATCTTCCGGCGACATATCTGCCAATATCGGAGTATTACGATATAAATCCTCGTCACGCACCCTTCCCTTGTAGGCATAATTCACATACAACTTCAAATTCGTGACTGCACGACGTGCCAATACTTTACTACTGATCACCTCCAACTCATTATCAAAACCATAGCTATTGGTCACCAAACCGAGCTGTGAGAAATCCGCCATACTGCTGCTGCGCGCTCGCTTATAAGGGTCATCCTCCTTGATCAATACCTTTGTATAAGAATTGTACACCGGCGACTGATAACGCAAATACAATAATGCAGCTACCACACACACCACCAATGAAAGGACAAACCAATACCAATTCAGAATGACCGCATCAATAATCGCACGATAATTAAAACCACTTTCCTGTTCTTCTGCCGAATCGTAAGACTGATAGGATTTATTTTCCATAATGTCGTAATTATTGCCAAATACTATTAAGTCGCAAAATTAAGAATCTTTCGCGTATACGCCAAATTAAGAAGAAGAAAAGAGTGACAAAGGAGTGATTTCCTCTCTGCCAACAAATTTATTTCAGAAAAGAGTTGCCCCATAAAAGTTAAAAGCATATATTCGCATGATAAACCGTTTGAAAGTTTCATCGTTATGAAAATTAGAAATATAGAAGACTCAAGCCTCATCAAAATGCTCATCATCTGCAATGATATGGCTTTGTTGTTGGTGAGCTATTGGCTGGCATTTGCCTTCTCTTATGGATGGGACATCGCATTACAACTCCCCCTAACGTTGAAAATTAAAATGATTATAGGAGCATTGGCAGTCATCCCTGCATCATACATTGCTCCACCCGTATTTTTGCGTCGTATGATTTATGGCGACCACATCATCAGTCGCACTGCGCAGACCGTCATATTCCAATCGCTCATTGCACTGAGCGTAATGAGTTTGATTCACCCTCTCCATTTCAGCAATTGGGAGTTTCCTATAGCCATAGCATTATTCTTTTCCCTCATGAGCGTTGAACGCATGGCGATTCATTACATCATCAAACGCAGTCGCTCACAAGGTCGCAATCTGCGCTATGTTGTCATGGTGGGATCGCCACTCAGTCTGAAAGACATCTACCAGACTCTTGCCAATCGCTCATTTGGTTTCAAAATATTGGGGATTTTCACAGACAAGGAAGTTCCCGAAGACATGCAAATACCACATCTTGGAGAGTACACAGATGTCATCCATTTTTTGGAAGATCATTATGAAATAACAGACTTGTATATCGTCCCCGCACCCAACCTCACACATGAATCAAAAGAGATATTCAGATATTGTGAAAAACATTGCATACGATATTATGTATTGCCCCTATTCCTTGATTTTGTCACCAAACGAATGACGTTATCGCATCAAGGAAATACCATGCTGCTCACAGTGCGCAACGAACCGCTGGAGGATCCACTGAATCGATTTATCAAACGCAGTTTTGACATCATCGTATCAGGAACATTCCTACTGACGTTGTTCCCCATTATTTACGCCATCGTAGGCATCATTATCAAAAGACAGAGCCCCGGCCCCATCCTGTTCAAGCAGAAACGTAACGGATTGGACGCTCGGGAGTTCTCCTGCCTTAAGTTCAGAAGTATGCACGTCAATGACGAAGCAGACAGCGTGCAAGCCACCGAAGATGACCCACGAAAGTTTGCCTTTGGCAATTTCATGAGAAAAACGAATATTGACGAGTTACCCCAACTCATCAATGTCTTCAAAGGCGACATGAGCCTTGTCGGACCACGTCCTCACATGTTGTTGCACACACAAGAATACAGCCACCTCATCAAACAGTATATGGTAAGGCATATTGTCAAACCCGGATTGACAGGATGGGCGCAAAGCCTGGGGCTGCGCGGAGAAACCAAAACATTACAACAGATGGAGGACCGAGTGAAAGCAGACATCTGGTACGTAGAGAATTGGTCGTTCTTCTTGGACATTCGCATCATTTGGCGTACCGCTATGAATATGTTGAAACGCAATGAGAAGAATGCTTATTAAGAGGATTTCCCTTCCGATATAAATAAATTTTGAAAACAATATAAATGAAATAATATGAAAGGAATTGTATTGGCAGGCGGTTCAGGTACTCGCCTCTACCCCATTACCAAAGGTATCAGCAAACAATTGTTGCCCATCTTTGACAAACCGATGATTTATTACCCTATATCCGTATTGATGTTGGCAGGCATCCGCGAAATCCTCATCATCTCTACTCCCCATGACTTACCGGGATTCCAACGCTTATTAGGTGACGGTAGCGACTTCGGTGTGAGATT
>JAGBUF010000161.1 GCA_017630975.1 Paraprevotella sp.
GAGAGTCAACGCGTGAAATTGGCGACAGAGTTGGCGAAACGTGACACAGGAAAGACTTTATATATTTTAGATGAACCGACTACAGGTTTACATTTTGAAGATGTACGTGTGTTACTATCGGTCCTCAACAGACTTGTGGATAAAGGAAACACCGTTATTGTCATCGAACATAATCTGGATGTCATAAAATCTGCTGATTGGATCATTGATATGGGGCCCAATGGAGGAAAAGAAGGCGGTAATTTACTTTTTGAAGGTACGCCCGAAGAGTTGTCACAATCCCAAGTAGGATATACCTCACATTTTTTAGCACAAATATTAAATGGCAAAAGCAGCGAAAATCAATAAGACCAATGTAGCCCGTTTGTTGGATAATGCCGGAGTCCAGTATGATTTAATTCCATATGACGTGGATGAATCCGATTTGAGTGCGCCGCATGTGGCAGAACAATTAGGTGAGGATGTGAAGAGCGTTTTCAAAACCATCGTTTTATCCGGTGATAAATCAGGTTATTTCGTTTGTGTCGTTCCTGGTGATGCTGAAATTGATCTTAAAAAAGCGGCAAAAGTCAGCGGTAACAAAAAATGTGATTTGTTGCCCATGAAAGATTTGTTACCCGTAACAGGATATATTCGTGGAGGATGCTCACCAATTGGCATGAAGAAACATTTTCCTACGTTTATTCATGCATCTGCACAACAATACCAACGTATATTTGTCAGTGCTGGAGTCAGAGGATTGCAGATAGCCCTTTCACCTGCCGATTTGATGTTGCAGTCGCGTGGTGAGTATGCTGATTTAATTGGATAGTATAATAAAGTATAAAATAAACTCGGAAAAGAACATTGTTCAATTCCGAGTTTATTTATTTTTTATAGTTTGTTATTACATGTTCGGTTTTTCCAAGCCATAGCCTTTTTTGCGATCTTCTATTTTTAACCAAATGGCAAGGAACAAGGCAATGACACCAAAGAAGGCAAATATCAACATGGGTAATGTATAGTCATATTGTGCAACGGCATTGCCATCTCTTACTACTGTTCCCGTAATGCAGTATTCGCTGAGAATATAACCAATCAGCAAGGGTACTCCACCTAATCCTATATTCTGAACCCAAAAGATGAGTGCATAGGCAGATCCAAGTAAACGCAACGGAATGATTTTAGGCACAGATGGCCACATGGCGCTGGGAACCAACGAGAATGCAATTCCGAGGACTACCATAATGATAGCTGCGAACCACCAATAATTGAGGATTGGCATTGCAAAAAGTACATGTACGACTATCAGTAGCACAGAACCAATCACCATAATTGTTGCTCCTTTTCCGTATCGGTCATAAATACCACCAAAAATCGGTGTCATGAGAAGATTGCCGAAAGGAAGGATGGCGGGGAGTGTTCCTGCCAGTGCCGGGTCTACTTGGTATTTGTTGATCATGAGTGATGTAGCATATTTAAGGAATGGGAATACTGCTGAATAAAAACACAGACAGAGCAATGCTATCAACCAAAATCCTTTGCTGCGTAGTATAAGGGTCAAATCACCCATTTTGAAGGTTTCATCATCAGTTCCAACCACAGAACTTGTGTCTTCTTGTTGATCCAAACGGCTGTCCATTACGCAGAATACGATATATGACAGAAGTCCCACAATAAGTAATACCAATGCTAAAAGGAGTGGGGTTGAAACTTCGAAATTTTTCGCTAATACAGGACCAACAGCTAAAGCCAGTGCAGTACCTAAACGTGCAACAGCCACTTGTATACCCATAGCCAATGCCATTTCGTGTCCGGCAAACCATTTAGCGATAACTTTTGTGACAGTAATACCGCAATTTTCTGTTCCTACTGCAAAAATGGCATATCCCAAACAAGCCGTTAGCACTTGTTGGTTCAATCCCATGAATATCGCCTCTCCGCCTGGTTGGATGTATTCCACTGCATAATATTTAATGCCGGCACCGATTACCATGAACAAGCAAGATACAATACCTGTAAGGCGTACACCGATTTTATCCAATATGATTCCTCCGAAGATCAACATAAAGAGGAACACGTTGAACCACATGTATGCCCAATTGAAGTTGCCAAAGTCATTGGCACTCCAGCCCATACCACCTTGTTCAACTGATATGCCAAGCATATCCATTAATGGTGACATAGCATCTGTGAGGAAATAGCCCCACATCATGGTAAAGCTCACAATAATAAGTGCTGTCCAGCGAGCTACTTTTGAGTCGCGTAAGGTCTGTTTGATTGTTGTTGTCATTTATATATTCTTTTACTTGTTAATCTTTCTTTAACCATTTATCCAGCCAACCGATGAAGGTACGTTGCCATAAGATACCGTTTTGTGGTTTCAGTACCCAGTGGTTCTCATCTGGGAATACTAAGAACTCTGTAGGTATCCCTCTGTATAGTGCAGCGTTGTAGGCTGACATGGCTTGTGAGGTAACGATGCGATAGTCCTTTTCGCCTTGTATGCAAAGGATAGGTGTGTCCCATCTATCAACAAATTTATGCGGAGAGTTGGAATATGTTCGTTGAATAGTTGCATCATCCTTATTCCAAGGTGCTCCCCCTAAATCCCAATTGGCGAACCACATTTCTTCTGTTTCCAGATATTGTTGTTCTAAATTAAATATTCCATCGTGTGCAATGAAACATTTAAAACGTTTGTCGTGGTTACCTGCCATCCAGTAGACACTGAATCCTCCGAAACTGGCTCCGACACAGCCCAAACGTTCTCTGTCAACGTAGGGGAAGTTCTCTACTGCAAAGTCAATAGCTGTTTTATAGTCGTCCATACAGTGACCACCGTAGTTGGTACTGATTTCCTCCAACCATTCCATTCCAAAGCCTGGAAGACCTCTGCGATTCGGAGCAATAATTACGTAACCCTGTGAAGCCATGACCATGAGATTCCAACGATAGCTCCAGAATTGGCTGACAGCTGATTGTGGTCCTCCTTGACAGTAGAGTAGGGTTGGGTATTTTTGATGGGGATCAAAGTTGGGTGGTAAGATTACCCAACTGAATAAACTTTTGTTGTCTACTGTCGTACTGGTAAAGCCCTTTACCGTACCCCAATCAATATTTTCCTTGAAATATTGGTTTTCATAAGTGATTTGAGTGGTGTTTTTGGTCACTTCTTCATTTTTATCACTCCAATCTTCAAAATCCCATGATTCTCTTCCATCTCTGCTGATGAGTTCGGGTTCTTTGTCTGCATAGATATTTGTTGCATCACCTTTTGCGTTGATGCTCGGATCAACAAGATATAATTCTTTGGCGTCACACATAGACTGTCTGCCGCAGACTAATTTGTTACCACATAGAGCAACAGATTTGTAATCATATTGTCCGTCAGTTATTCTTTTGATATGCCCCTTTAAATTCGTTGAGAAAACATGTGTGGTGGCATGCCATGTGCCTACAAAAAACAGTGTATACGAATCATTGTCCCAGCAGAAGTTGTCTACATTGCTTTGGAACTTTTCTGCCACATATCTTTTTTGGGAAGTAGCTAATTCATAGACACAAAGGCGGTTGCGGTCGCTTTCATAGCCATCGCGTTCCATACTCTGCCATGCGATGTATTTACCATCGGGAGAAAATTGTGGGTTGGTGTCATAACCTAAATTATAGTCTTTCCCTTCTTTGATGGGGGCATTGACGGGTTGATATTGCAGAGAACGAGTGTAGTCAACCGTTGGGGTCACATAATCTGATGGTTTACATAAGTTAATCGTTTTCCCACTTTCAATATCATAAAGGTATATATCTGAATCAGTACTTACGGCATAATCCAAACCTGTTTTTTTTCTGCAAGTGTATGCGATTTGTCGCGAATCAGGACTCCATGCCAATTGTTCTATGCCTCCAAAGGGCTTCATTGGGCATTCGTATGGCTCACCATCCAGGATATTGATGGCGGTTTCTGAAACCTTACCATCATAGTCATAAATGAAAGGTTGTGGAATTTCTTCTACCCATTCGTCCCAGTGCCTGTACATCGCATTATTGATGACTCTTCCTGATGTTTTATCCAGGTCCGGGTATGTATCCTTCACACGCTGACCAAATTTGACGGAGTGAATGATAATGATTTTTTTCTCATCGGGAGAGAATCTGAAATCATTTACATCTTTTTCGCAGAAAGAGATTTGTTTCCTTCCTTTGCCGTCCGGAGTCATGATCCATATTTGCATCTTTCCCTCTGCATCCGGTGACAAGAATGCTATTTTTTCACCATTCTCAATGAATGTGGGTGCTATCTCATTCTTTGCAGAATGAGTAAGAAGAGTTTCTTTCTTGTTTGTGATATCCGTTGTATAAATTACTGTATGACTTTTGTTCTGTTCCACGTCATAATAGCTGACGTTGTAGGCGATGGTCTTTTCGTCTGAAGATACCTCATAACCGCCAATTCGTCCCATTGCCCACAGTAATTCCGGAGTAAACTGTCTGTTTTTTATGCTGGGTTGTCGTTTTCCGATAACAGTGGTTTCTGTTTGCGTGCATGCCGCAATTGAGCTGACAACTAATGCACTTGCCATTATTTTAAAAATCTTCATTATGATAATAAAAAAAGGAGCCAATCCGACCTATTGCTATAGATGGAATGACTCCATGATTATATTTTACTTATTCTTTTGTCCTTGTCTTCTCTTTTGTTCTTCAAGAATTTCTTCTTGACGCTTTTGCAATGCTTCCAATTTTGCAGCCATACCCGATACTCTCTTGTTGGGGTTGGCTTTATTAGCTTGGTAATTTGCTTCCAGTTTAGCAAGAAGTTTCTTGTCGTCAGTAGTTTTTCTCAGATACCACATGATAAGGATGCTGGTCAGTCCGGACAAGAAGTAGTAATAATTCAAACCTGATGAATAGTTGTTGAACATGAAGAAGAATGCAATCGGCATGAAATACATCATATATTGCATAAATTTCATCTGTTGTGCCTGTTCACTTGACATCGTATTTTGTTGTTGACGCATGCTGACCCATGTATTCAGAATGTTGGTTGCGCAGAAAAGCAAACAGAAAATACTGATGTGGTCTCCGATTAACCAAAGGTCTTTGTTCCAACTGATGATGTCATCGTAGGCTGAAAGGTCGGATGCCCATAAGAAACTTTGACCACGAAGTTCAATGGCGTTAGGCACGAAATTGAAGAGCGCAATCCAAATAGGCATTTGTATTAGCATTGGTAAGCAACCACCCATTGGGCTGACACCATATTGACTATAAAGTTGCATGGTTTCCTGCTGCTTCTTCATTGCGTCTTCCGGTTTCGGATATTTAGCACTGATCTCATCGATTTTTGGTTTTAATACTCTCATTTTAGCTGAAGACATAAATGATTTCTTTGTAGTTGGATAAACGAGAATCTTCACCAAAATAGTCAGCAATAACAAAACGATACCCATTGAAAGTCCAAGACTGCTCAACCAATCAAAGATATAGATGATGAAGAAACGATTGATCCATTTGAATAGCGGCCATCCTAAGTAAACAAGGTCTTCCAATTCCAGGTCTTTGTCGCTACTGCTAAGCGCATTTGTCTCTTGCAATAAATGATAATTATTAGGTGCAAAAAGAAGTTGCATATTCGTACTTTCCTTACCTGTAGGGTCAAAGAATGTCTTCATGGTAGCGGTATAATTCTTTAAATAACCACTTTCCTTTTTCTGTGCTTCACTACCAAGTCTGGCGTTTGTGAAATCTTGGTGTGCAATCATTACCCAAC
>JAGBUF010000162.1 GCA_017630975.1 Paraprevotella sp.
AGCCAGTACCTCGTCGGGTTGCAGATTGAAATTGAGGGAGATATAACCTAATGAAGAATTGAGAACATATTCGCTGGTTTTTAGTTTGCGGGCGCTCTGGAGTTTTTCATAGTCAATGCTACCTTCAAATCCAGGAATGGCATCCAGAACATTGGATGATTGACTGATGTCGCGTGCCGAAGAGAATTGTCCGGTCATGGAACCATAGAGGTTATTGGCTCTGTTTCCTGCCGGTTGTTGTCCGTTGGAAGTCCATAGTGGGTTTGAAATATGCTCTGATTCTCCCAAATCGGTAAAAGCTATAATGTTTCTATTGTCTTCGTAGTTGCCGTTTTTGTTGGTTACCCACAATTCTATTCTTTTAATGGTAATTCCGGATGTAATGGTGGGTAATTTACTCATGTTGGCATCATAACGGTCGCGGAAGAAGTGAGCCAGGAAGAAGTGGCGGTTTTCTTCATAATCTGTTACAGCCAACTCGTATGGGTGTAATTGGTCACCTCCTTTGGACGAAACACTTTTTGAAGATGATTTCTTTTGTGAAACAACGGTTTGTAACTTGAGCTTTCCGAATTGCATATCGGTGCGTAAACCGAAAAGTGAGGCAGAACCGCGAATCAAGGATGAATTGGTGGGGAGCGATACATTACCGGCTTCAATGAGTTTGATGATTTCATCTTCCTTTCCTTCGTAACGAAGTTTCATACTTTGTGCATCAAAGTCAAATGTTGCATCGGTGTTGTAATTCAGGTTTAGGTTGATTTTGTCACCGACTTTACCATTCATGCTCATGTTGATCTTTTCGTCAAAGTCGAATCCGAAAGTTTTCCTTCGTGTCTCAGAAATACTCGGGTTGTCTGTCTTTTTCATATTTGCCCCGATTTTCAGTTCTGCCGAACCTTGTGTTTTGAGTCGTACTCCTCCCGGACCGAAGATTTTTTCTGCCGGACCGAGGTCAAATTGCATGTCGGTAAAATCAAATTTTTTCTTTCCGGACGTTGCAAATTCCTCAGCGTTACGCTGACGGTAATAGTTTTGTAGTGATCTTTGCAAACTCCATTGTTGGTATTCACTTTCGGTCATGAGTAATGGGGCACTCAGATAACTGTCACCTAATTTTGTTCCGATGGTATAAGTGTTGCTTTTCTCATCATATACAGTATCGGTTTTTAAGTTCTCAGGTGTGCGCAAATCCATACTGCGTGGATTGAGGTCTTCTTCGTTGTTTGCTGATGTGCGACGTACACTGTATCTGGGTTTGATGGTGTCGGGTTCAGCTATCTCAAGATTGTTCCGGCTTGTACTTTCACGTATATAGCTTTTGCTGATATTAGCCTGTGTTAGCGAGCAGACTAATATCAGCAATATGAAAATGATATATTTCGTGAAATGATTCATCCCGAGGAGTTATAATCTTTTGAGTGCTAATTTAATGACACGTTCAACTTTGGCTTCCGGTTCTTCTTTCAGAATGGCAATCACCACTTTTTGTGATGGAGCAGGGGGGAATCCCAACATAGTGAGAGCAGCCACTGCCTCTTCAATAATTTCTTTATGTTCAGGCGATTGTACCTGTGTTCCTTTTGTCGTGGTAACACTACCTTCAATTTCAACGGTGGTAATTTTATCTTTTAAATCCACGATAATTCTTTGTGCGGTTTTTAAGCCAATCCCTTTTACGGTTTTGAGCAATTTATCATTGCCGGAACTGATGACGTCTACCAATTCTGCCGGCGTAAGTGCCGATAGAATCATGCGTGCAGTATTGCCTCCGATGCCTGAAACGGTGATGAGCAACAAAAACAGACTGCGTTCCTGTCGGGTGGAGAATCCGAACAAAGTATATGCATCTTCTCTGATGGATTCATGCACATATACTTTTGTTTCAGACTTGCCTTGAAGGGCTGAGTAAGTATTGAGAGATATATTTAAACAATAGCCGACACCATGACATTCTACTACAGCAATAGCTGGAGTAAGCTCTGTAATTTGTCCTTTTACGTATTCAATCATATTTTTTCAGGTTTATACTTATTCCTAAACGGCGTTTGTAATGTTTTTATTGTGTTTGCCACACTTTATTTATTGCGCGTGCGATATTAATAAATAACGCATAAGGAATTTTATACAAAAAAACGGACAACCAAGCTGTCCGTTATGAATGAGTAATGATGTTTGTTCTTTTTATTTCAGGTATTTTGCTAATGGACTGTCTATATCACGAAGTCCTTTGGCAACACTTTTTGCATTGAGCTGTGCGCCTTTGAGTGAGGTATGCGTGTGATCTCGGTTATAATATTCCTTGGTGCCTTTACGTCCGATACTGTCAAGTGCATTTGCGGTAATATTATGGACATCAACAAATTCAACGGCAGTAGCAGCAACCACTTCGCTATACCATTTACCATAACTATGAGTGCGGCGTTCTATTTTTCCATCAGGCCATTCATTTCGTGGGGTCAGTGAAAGTAAAATTGGGGTTGCCCCTTTTTCTCTGCCATCGTCAATGAATTTCTTTAAATACCATCCAAAGGAGTAGATGACTTGATTCTGAACCTTATTGTTCGCTCTGACTCTATAAACATGACTGGTGTCGTGGGCGCAAGCAATAGTGCCACGTGCTTTCCCACGATCAATATCACCGATGTCATTATGCCCGAACTGAATCAAAACAAAATCTCCGGGTTGCAAGGAATTGTATACTTTTTCCCACCGCTTTTCTTCTAAAAATGTTCTGGTACTTCTACCTGCCATGGCTTCGTTGGCAATTGTTATTTTATCCGTGTCAAAAATAGTTGAGGCTTGGCTGCCCCATCCCCACATGCCATCTGGATTCTTGTCTTCGTTTTTCACGGTGGAATCGCCGGTTATGAAAACAACGGGTTTCCCTTTTTCTCTCTTGACATCAACGGCAGGTGGCGTTGTGTTGATTAAACAATCTTGCAGTTTAGCCAAATCTTTATGCGTAGCTTTTGCCAGTCCTTCTGCGGCAGAATGGGCATTGAGGCGTGCTCCAAAATCGCTGGTATGGATGCGATCCAAATAAAAATGATAATTGACTTTCCAAGTACTGAATTGTTCGAATTTACCGGCAGTAATCTCGTTCAAGTCAATGAAAGGCACATCCATTTCTTCAGCGATTTGTTTGGACCACATGCCGAAGGTCGTATTTACACGAGCAATTTTACCGGGTATCTTTTCATCCCATGCGTTGCGTGGTGTAAGGGAGAATAAAATCGGTTGTGCGCCTATTTCTCTACATTCGCGGATAAATCTTCGCATATATTCTCCAAAGCTATATACCGTTTCACGTTCTCCTGTTTCTTGGATGACGACTTCTAAAGAATCTATGGCACTCACTCCTTTAATACTGGCTCTTGCTCGTCCTCTATCAAACGGTCCATTGTCATTATGTCC